>JAQBVR010000020.1 GCA_027623015.1 bacterium
AACAATCTCCCCGACTTGTCCAAGAATCGTACGCATCATACGCTGTTGAGATGCATTGTAGATCGCACTAGATATAGCAAAACTTAAAATTCCCACCATCATTATTGCAAGAAAGTTACGGCGGAAAAAATCAGAGTCAGAATTTTTAGGCATATTGATCATTTAAGGAAGAGTACGCAGAGTATATTCTAAGTTGCATGTAAAAAAAAAGGGACCACACCTTTATAGGGACATTCATGCAAGCACACTAATGCGTCTCCGTAACTTTACGGTCATAAATTGTATCGAGTTTTATTCGGCAAATATCGGCTTAGCAAATTACTACGCCGACATCATCGTAACGCAATAACAGATTATAGGCTGATGTAATATTGCGACGCCGTATCATGCGGTACACTCAACACATGGACTTTCCAATCGAACTCCCTAATGCGGTCATAGCTATGGCATCGACACTGCACATATCTCCGGAAGACATCAGTGAGACATTTACGAAAGGTAGTGGGCATGGAGGGCAAAAAGTAAACAAAACAAGTAGTTGTGTTGAACTGTACCATGCAAAAACTCGCACAACAGTTCGCGTGCAAAAGCATCGTGAGCAGAGCAAGAATCGCATATCTGCATACAAACTACTCATCCTAAAAATCGAAGAAAAGAAAAAAGGAAAAGAATCCAAACGAGCACTGCAAATGCACAAAGTACGTAAGCAAAAACAACGTCGCTCCCGAAAATCAAAAGAAAAAATGCTTGAAGAAAAACACCACCACGCAGAGATAAAAGACATGCGAAAGAAGATTGTTTAGACAGACTTCCCTGCTTGCATTCTCTTAGCGAGAGTACGTAGATAGCTAGCTGAAACCTTGATAGTCTTAAATGTGCCAGACATTGGATCAAATACCTTCTTTTTCTGGATATTTGCCTTAAACGTGCGACGTGTGTGACGCAAAGACTTACTTCTGGTGTTACCAAAAGCTGTTTTTTTGCCTGTTTTACTGCATTTGCGAGCCATCAGCGGGTAGATTACTAAGCAAATTGGCAATGGTCAATGATATTCTCTACTATCTACATCATGTTCACTTTCCTCACTCCGACATTTATCATCAGCGTATTGGTAGCTCTATCTGTTCACGAATGGGCACATGGATTTGTAGCCAATAAGCTCGGAGACCCTACAGCAAAGATGGATGGGCGACTCACCCTCAATCCACTAGCACACCTTGACCCCATCGGAACCGCACTCTTTGTTTTAATAGGATTTGGATGGGGAAAGCCTGTACCTGTAGATCCTCGATACTTCAAGAATGTAAAACGAGATACGGCACTTGTAGCTCTCGCAGGACCAGTCAGCAATCTCATACTCGCATTCATCTCTTTTGGTCTGCTTATCGCTATCGGGCAAACGCATGTACTCACTGCTGCGACAGGCGCAATCATGGCACCAACAACAATATCTCCACTTGTCCAAATGCTCAGAGAACTCTTCATAGACTCACTACATATCAACCTTGTGCTCATGGCATTCAACCTTTTACCCGTCGCACCACTTGATGGATCAAAGATCATTCGCCCATTTATTCCACTCAACAAACAAGACATGTTCGATCAGTTCGAAGCTAATGGACACAAAATACTGCTTATATTGATCATGATGGGATACGTGCTAAATATCCATATTCTCTCTCTATGGATCGGCATCATCGTTGCTCCGTTCTTGCAGATATTTGGTGTAATAAGCGGGATGATATAGGGCGAACTGTTCTGTGTTGTGGGTTGTGTGTTCACTCATAAGAAGCTCAGAACCCATAACCCATAACAATCACATCCCCATCCACGGCCGAGCATCTCTCGCAACATTCGCTGGATACTTCCTCGGAATGATCTCCCCTTCTTCACGGCGTACTACTGCCATCACACTTACACCGAAGCCGAAGCCCTTGCTCGTTTTGCCATCTAGGAGATTGATCAATCTCTTTTTTTCACCAAGGAACAATCTATGAAAAAGAGCATTGATAGGTACCATGGGCAAACTCAAGTCCGTGTCATTGGGGCCAAGAGATGCTCCACACATTCTGCTAATCATTCGTGCAACTTTTACCAATGGATACAATCGACTATTACAGTAACTCACCATCCGCTCTGTAACTGGAAGATCCTTCCAGAGTAATCTGAGTCGATCAGTGGTATAGCGACGATAGTGTTCAAAACCCTTATCATGCGGCCCCCAAAGTGTAGGATCAGCTGGAGCCATGAGAAGAAGATGGGCCCCAGGCTTCATAGAAGCCAAGAGTTCAGATACAAACAAAAAATCATCTTCTATATGTTCAAGCACATCCATAAGCATAACAACATCTGCATCTTGCATCTGATGCTCTATATCTTGCGGTGCATAACCCTGAATGAACTGTACGAAAGGAAATCGCTCCTGTGCAAATGCGATAGCCTCAGGTATAGGATCTATACCTAAACAGTCGTATTTTGCCGCAAGAGCAGCAGTATTTCCTCCTGTGCCACATCCCACATCTACAATTTTTTCAGGCTTTGGACTGATATGCCGCAGAAGTTCAGATACAATCTCTCTCCGCGCCAAAAACCACCAATGCTTGTCTTCGGTTGCAGCGTGGACTTCAAATTGAGGGAGTTGCATACCGCTAGAATACTGGAATCCAACTCTGTTACAATACATCTATGAGCAAACTCAGCATCTTCAAAGAATTATGGGCATTCCTCCGTATTCGAAAAAAATGGTGGCTCCTACCAATCATATTGGTCGTCGTCCTTCTAGGTATGATACTCGTCTTTGCACAAGGGTCGGCATTGGCTCCATTTATCTACACCGTTATATAGATGAAGCTCATCGTGATAATCGTCGGTCTGATGGCGATAGTCCTTATCGCAGAAAAGTACAAAGACTCACTGCCAACACCTCTCAAGCAGATCTATAAAGTATGGGAACTCTTTTCTCATGTACTGGGGATGGTAATGAGTAAGATTCTCCTAACCATATTGTGGCTACTAGTCTTCGGACCATATGCAATAGTGTGGAAAATCCTCCACTTGCGGAAGAAGAAGCAATCATCCTATTGGATTGATGTAGACCTCAATGCAAAAAACGATATGAAATACCAATTTTAAAACAGCTCGTAACCCGCAACCCGTAACTCATGAACAAACGTCCCGTATACATCTTAGGCGTCTCCTGTTTCTATCATGACAGCGGAGCAGTACTGATCAAAGACGGTGAGATCATATTCGCTGCACAAGAAGAACGATTTACACGAAAGAAACAAGATGAGTCTGTGCCAAAAGAAACGGTGAAGCACGCTCTCAAATATGCAGGAATTACGATCGCTGATATTTCCGCTGTAGGATTTTATGAAAAACCGTTTCTAAAGTTCTTTGACCGTATCCTCCAGACAACATTCAAAGTATGGCCAAAAGGACTCGCTCAATATCATCATGCGATGCAGGAGTGGATGACAAAAAAACTCTGGATACCACATCACATCGAAAAAGAGCTTGGGTATAAAGGTCCCATCTATTACACCACACACCACGAATCTCACGCAGCGTCTACCTATTTCGTCTCTGGATTTGATGATGCAGCCATCGTTACCGTCGATGGCGTAGGAGAGTGGGCAACCACTACCATCGGTGAAGGAAAGGGTACGGAGCTCAGCATCAAGAAGGAGATCCACTACCCACACTCACTCGGGCTCCTCTACTCTGCAATGACCTACTACATCGGATTCAAAGTGAACAGTGCGGAGTACAAAGTAATGGGATTGGCACCCTACGGAGAACCAAAGTACATGGACCAGATGCGAGAATTGATCGATATACAAGATGACGGTGGCTTCGCACTGAACATGAAGTACTTTACCTTTGAGCACGGCATGACTATGACAGGAAGATCGATGGAAAAGCTCTTCGGACAACCTCGACGAGATCCAGAATCTGAACTCACACAATTTCACAAAGACATCGCACGATCTGTACAAGAAATCACCGAAGAGGCAATGATGACGATCGTAAAAGAAGCGAAAAGAATCTGCCCCAGTAACAACCTCTGTCTATCCGGTGGTGTCGCGCTCAACTGCGTCGCTAATGGAAAGATATTGCGGTCTAAAATCTTTGAAAATGTCTTCATTCAGCCTGCATCGGGAGACGCAGGAGGTGCGCTCGGTGTAGCACTAGCTATATGGCATCGAAAATTTGATGGTAAGAAAGCTGCAAAGATGAACCATGCGTATTTTGGCTCTAGTTACAGCGATGAAGAAGTTGAGTCTTTCCTAAAAAAACATGGATTACCCTACACAAAACTCGGTGATTCTGAGTGTGCTACACACGTCGCGAAGCTAATGGAAGGAGACAATGTCATCGGGTGGTTCCAAGGAAGAATGGAATACGGACCACGTGCACTCGGGAACAGATCGATCATTGCAGATGCACGTAATAAGGAAAACTGGCAGAAGGTAAATCTTAAAATCAAATTCCGCGAGTCTTTCCGCCCCTTCGCTCCAACCATTCTTGAAGAACGTACAAAAGAATATTTCGACCTCGACTGCGAAAGTCCGTACATGCTTCTTGTAGCAGATGTACATCCTAACAAACGTGAAAAGATACCAGCAGTCACACACGTCGATGGTACTGCTCGTATCCAGACGATCAATCGAGAACAAAATCCAAAGTACTATGACCTGATAAAAGCCTTTGCAGACAATACAGGCTGCCCTGTCATCATCAATACGTCGTTCAATGTCCGTGGAGAGCCTATTGTGGAATCCCCTGCAGATGCGCTTAACTGCTTCCTACATACACATATGGATTATCTGGTCCTAGGAAATTATCTCCTCAGCAAGAGTGAGATGCCTGCACAGGTCACCGAAGAAATCGAAGCATATCTTGAACAATTTGAGTTGGATTAACATTTCTAAACTAAATATAAGGCAGTGCCGTGAAGCTAATAACTCGTCATCTGCACCCTTGTCTGAGCGAGAGGATTTGTAATGCCTATCTTCTTAGTACTCGAATGCTCAGTGGCCCGCAGGCCAGCTTAGTTGAGAGTAGTACAGGTGGTATGAGCAAATATCGCTCGAGTGAGACTTGCAGATGACAACATTCTTTTGTTTCTTTTCTGATGTTTCAGAAAAGAATGAAGGAGTTTCGAATGATTCAGAAAAGAAAGAGGTTATACTAAAAAAAGAATGCAAAAAGACCTCGCAAAAAACATGGGCCTCGCCTGCATCTCCGTGCTCTTCTGTTTTATTGGATTAGAATTCGTACTCAGAGTTACAGGAATCCAAACCGTGAAACCCAATCCACCAAAGATTTACCAAACAAGTAACAACCCTGCAATTAGCTTTGAACTGATCCCAAATATTGAACGCAAAGCCTACAGAAATACGGTAACAACGAATTCTCTTGGGTTCCGCTCACCAGAACTCGATCCAAATAAACCTATGATCGCAATACTCGGTGACTCGATTACCTTTGGTTATGGCGTAGCAGATGACGAGACACTTCCTGCGCAGATCAATGCCCTGATGCCTGAGTACAACGTTCTCAATGCTGCATCTCCTGCATATCAACTCCTCCAAGAAACCGCTACGTATAAGGAGAAGATCATGCCACTAAAACCCGAACACCTCATTCTCATATTCTACTTCAACGACTTCACAGACTCTACTGCGTGGCTCGATGACATCGGTGTGGTTCGTGCACCAGACTGGGTACCTGGAAAAGATATATGTGCACCTATCGACCGTGGATTACTCCAGTATCTTCCTGGAAAATGCTGGCTGGATACAAATAGTGCTATGTACAAGATCATGAAAAAGATCGTCAACATGCGTCACGGAAATGAACAACTCGCTGAACAACGAGAAGAGTCAAAGGCTCAACCAAAAGCAGACACTGTCACGCGTGGGAACCTTCGCCTCTATAGTAACCAACTCGATGATCTTGTCGCATTGCTTCCAGTAAATATGCCTCGCACATTTGTGATCTGGCCAGATAGATTCCTCCATGAAGTCAGCCGACCCAAACTTATCAAGATCGCAACAGAGAGAGGGTTTAAAGTTATAGACCTCTATGACACATTTGGTAACGAGGTGCCTACACTTGGCTGGGATACGGTGCATCCAAGCAAGGAAGCTATTGAGGAGGCTGCTAAGATAATAGCAAATGAAGTAAAACAATAGATGGAGGGGTCCGTCCGCCACGGGGGGTGCGAGGGGTAGCCCTGTTTGTCAGGTAGCAGTTGAGGAGCTGGGTCCGAATAGGACTCAGTGACGAAACACAGGGCGGTGCGGGATGGTCTTGGCGGCGGTGGATTTTTCTTTGCATCTTTCTTTTGTTCGATAGACAAAAGAAAGAAAAAGTCTTGATCAATCTGTAATAGACATCCCCACAAAGTACTTCAACCGAATCAACTGCATCCTAACCAAAGTAATCAAGTATCCAATACCTCTTTTAAATAAAATACGAAGATTTGGTGCTGTTTTACTTTCCCCCTCTACCCTCGGCACACAGACATACGGAATCTCGATAAACGAATGTCCTAGCAAGATCGCACGAAACATAAGGTCGATAAAGTACTCTCCATAATCACCAGTAAGACGGATGCGATCGAATACAGTTCTGCGAATAGCGATGAAGCCACTTGTATAATCTGTAAAACTCCAACAAAGCGTCACGCGTAATACGATACACAGCATCGAGCTTAGAAATATTGCCAATCGACTCTCCTCTTCTCCTACATCTTTCTTCGCCTGACCCCCTTTTACAAACCGTGAACCTACTGCGATGTCGTATCCACTCTCAATCTTGTTAAGGAGTGCGGGTATCTTCTCTGGTGGCATAGAGAAATCACAGTCCATCCACACCACGGTATCACCCTTGGCAAGTTCGACTCCTCTACGGATACTTTTGGTTAAACCCCTGTCAGTCATACGCGTTTCAAGTCGAAGCCCAGGGACACGACCACTATCGATCACCTCTTGTACAAGCTGCGATGTGCCATCGGGACTATTGTCGTCTACAACAATAATCTCATGTGGCAGTGCGATAGCTTTATCAATAGCCTCAACAAGGCCTACGATATTCCCTGCCTCGTCATAGGTAGGAAGAATGACCGAAACCAGATCGATCTTATGACCCTGCGATGGCATGGAGTGTTTCACACACATACGATAGCTGTTCCTCGCTCAGTGCCAAGCCCGAAGGCAGATAAAATCCTCTTTGTGCTATATCTTCTGCTACAGGGTAACTGGCGTCTTTGCGTGCAGTATCTGCCAATCCCATATCTGCAAGGGAATAGAAAAAGTCTCGAGTATCGATACCTTTTTCTTTCAGTGCAGCACGGAGATCATCTCGATTCATCCCAAAATCATCCTCTACAAGGACGGTATACATCCAATACACATTGAGCACTCCGTCTTTTGTGATAGGCAATCGCAATCCAGAGATGTCACGCAATCGTTTTGTATATTCTTCACCCATCCACTGCTTGTGCGCGAGAAATGTATCCACGTTTTCAAGCTGACCAAGACCAAGCCCCGCTTGCATATTTGTCATGCGGTAGTTGAAACCCATTTCATCATGCCAAAAACGACGATCAGGACTATGGGCAATATCTTTCAAGCTGCGCATACGACTTGCTAAAGCATCATCATCAGTCACGACCATGCCCCCCTCTCCCGTTGTAACGATCTTGTTTCCATAGAAACTAAAACATCCTATGTCTCCTATAGATCCACACATCTGTCCTTTATATGTTCCACCATGGACCTCTGCAGCATCTTCGAGGACAGCAATGTTATGCTTCTGTGCAATTTCCATGACAGCATCCATCTCACACGCATGTCCATATATATGCACCGGCATAATCGCCTTCGTCTTTGGAGAGACATGCGCTTCTAAAAGTGATGTATCGATATTGAATGTCTCTGGCTCACTGTCGACAAGAACTGGAGTAGCTCCAGTATACAACACAGCATTGAGGCAAGCACCCATAGTAAATGCTGGAAGAATCACTTCATCATCAGGACCAACATCCAGTGCAACTAGTGCCAAGTGTAGAGCCGAGTTTCCATTTGTTGTAGTGATGGCATGCTTCACACCGATAAACTCAGCAAATTTCTCTTCAAATGCAGGAATATACTTTCCACCAGAAGACACCCATCCACTTTCTACAGCTTCTGTAACGTACTTCTTAGCCGCATCGGTTATGACCGGTTCATTGACGGGGACATTCATCATAGTATTAATCTTTAAAAGTCTTTTCATTTACGTCACCAAGGAAAGGTCCTTGTTTCACTTCGATAATACGAGACTCTTCGATCCACTCCACTCGGTGACCGCCTTTCATAAAAAGGAGGAAGTCTCCTGCACCCAGCTCCTGTTTCGCAAGCTCATTCCACTCGTCATCGTACACTGTTGCGCGAATCTTCCCTGTTTCAATGTACAGAAACTCTGCCGTACCGATGATCTCTCGTGTCGGAACGGTATGACGATGCGCTGGCACATCGTGACCTGCGGGGCGTTTCATGAGGCCTATCTGGAATGGATAAGTGGGTTCAGTCAAAAATTGAATACTATCGGTCTCGATCTCCTTGCTATAAAACAAGGCATAGACCTCATCTCCTTTGGTAACAGTCGTGATATCTGGCATAGAGCTATAGGGTAGCAGAATCGAGTATTCGTTGCATGCGCTTCTCCCAACTATAGTGCTGTGCGATAGAAAGTCTTGCCTTGGATTGTGCAGAAGGGTCACTATCGAGTGCTGCTTGTAATGCATCTGCTAGAGACTGAGCATTTCCTGGCTTACAAAATATCACTGCTGTTTCATCTGCAATCTCACGTATAGGAGGGATATCTGCTGAAACAATGATCTTATCTGCTGCCATGTACTCAAAGATTTTCAAAGGAGATGTGTAGCGCAAAAAAAATGGATGGCTCGATGTCGGTGCAGGGTACACAAGTACATCACATGCGGAGAGTGCAGCTGCTACATCTGGAACAGGTATGCGTTCTTGGAAGCGGATATCTAATCCTGTGAGACCTATATCATGCGCATGTTTTTGATACTTCTTTTGCCATGACTTTGGACCACCAACTATCCAACCAAAAGATTCTTCTCCGTATTCTTTGAGAATACTTAGTGCATCGATCAGCTCGCCCACACCTTTTTCGATTGTATTCTGTGTCACAAGTGACCCAACATACCCTACAAGCTTTCTTTTTTTAGGTAAATCGTACGAACTACGAATCTCATCAGAAGATGGCAACTGCGTAAATCGTGAAAGGTCGACACCATCACCTTCGACGGCAATGCGGTTTCTATCTACACCCAACTCCACAAGTTCGTCAGCCATCAATGATGTAAGACATACCACGAGCTTACACTGCATACATTGCTTCACTAATATCGAACGTGCACGCTTGGGAATAGAGTGCAGCTCAAGAACCACAGGAACGCGTGCAGCAAGAAGAGGAGAAAGTAAAAGCGGCGACCGAACATAGACAAGATCTGATGCATGCGATGTAAAGTAGTGCTTGAGAGCTCGTCTGTAACAGAGCATCGTGAGACCAAATCGCAAAATTCCTGGCACCCACCAATGTGCAGTTGCATCGAAGTTATGGAGATACTTAATAGAAAAAGTAACCGGCAATCCATAGTACTCGTGTGCAGATATGTGAATATTGTTGCGAATAGTAGGGCAAACAAGATCGATGTCGTGCCCCAAAGCACTTATAGCAGAACAGACTTCAGCAATTTGTTTACCGTGAGCTTTCTCAGTAGGAAATCGAGCGTGTGAAACATAGGTAATATACATAGAAACAGAGTACAAATAAGAGAGGAATAAATCTATACTGCAAAATGTGTATACCGTACTTGCCATAGGCTTTCATGACCAAGAAGCGCCCAGACACACCAATATATGCAAGAAGCTTCTATCTGAGGGGAAAAAGATAATTGAGTGCCATACTCAAAAAAAGGGATATTTTGCCAAGCTCAAAGACCTAAGACAGCAATTTCTAAGACATAAAGACGAGGCAGATGCCTTGATGGTCACATTTCCAGGGCATTATCTGGTGCCAGCTATTCGGCTTTGGACAAGAAAACCAATCATTTTTGATGCATTTATCTCTCTGCATGATACCAATGTTTTTGATCGTCAGAAGGTGTCACCTTGGAGCCCACGTGCATGGTGGCTCTACTGCATTGACTGGCTTGCGTGCCACCTTGCAAACGATGTACTCATCGATACAGAAGCACATCGACAGTATTTCATCTCGCACTTTCGCCTCAATCCAAAAAAAATAACAGTGGTATACCTCGGCACTCGAGATGACTTTTTCAATACGCGCAACGCGCAACGCGCAACGCGCAACGATAAAAAAGAATTCTCAATTCTTTTTTATGGAACCTACATCCCCCTTCAAGGGATAGAACACATAATCGATGCTGCAGAAATTTTAAAGGATCGTCCTGACATTCAATTCACACTGATAGGTACTGGTCAGACATTTGCCTCCATCAAAGCAATGGCAAATCGCAAACAACTTCGCAACATCAAGTTCCAATCTCGTGTGCCATATACTCTATTGCCTGACTTGATTGCCAAGGCAGACCTTTGTCTGGGCATCTTCGGTACGACAAATAAAACTATGCGTGTCATTCCGCACAAAGTCTACGACGCAGTTGCATGTGGTACTCCGGTACTGACTGCAGATACACCTGCGATAGCTGAGAGATTTGCAGATGAACCTCTGGTGCACCTTTGTAAAGCAGGAGATGGTAGAGTAATTGCTGATGCTATCGAAGACATACTTTTAAAAGATCCCCCCTACTCCCTACTCCCTACTCCCGACTCCCAGACCCCATGAAGAAGTACATAAAACATTGGCTCCCCGAGATCTGCATCGCAGCAGTGGCACTCTTCTTCTTTACAAGAGAACTGGGTACATTCCCTGCAGCATGGTCAGACGATAGCTTATTTATGATTATCTCCCGAGCTATTGCAGAAGGAGATGGCTACAACCTCCAAATTCTCGGTAACGATTGGCTCTATCCCTACACACTAGCAATAGGCCCCGCACTCACACTCCCTGTCGCACTCTTCATCAAACTCTTTGGATTCTCGGTAGCAGTAGCACGTATACCCATGGTTATCTACTTGATCGCATCTACGATAACACTCTACCTATTCACAGAAAGAATATGTAATCGAGCAACTGCACTATGGTCCACTCTTCTGCTCGTGACATTGTCCGCATTTGTAAATACAGGAAAACCAGTTCTAGGAGAAGTCCCCGCATTCTTCTTCCTGATGCTTGGTCTACATTTCTTAACCTACAACCTACAACCTACAACCTACAACGCAATAACCATCGGTCTATTGTTCGGACTGAGCGTGATGACCAAACTAACCTTCGGCCTCATCTATCCTGCCATTGGAGCGGCATGGCTCTATGCACTCTTCACAAAAAACAAAACTGAACTGCACAAACTGACAATCATCGGCATCACCGCAGTGGCAGTCTACGTACCATGGAAATACCTAGAGATGAGCAGTGCATCTGGCTTACTCAAGGACTTTGCGTTTCTCGCCGGTACTGAAGATGGAACTGGTGGATTGAGCATCGTTGGAGGAGACCATGCCCTCCTCTTACGACCACAATACCTGTTCTTTGAAGTGATGCTGCTTCTTGGAGCCATGGGACTTTGGCTGAAGTATAAAACTATGAACAAGAGTGTCTGGTACATCTCTGCAACATTGATAGTCCTCTTCACACTCTATTTCCTTCTTGGTCCAGGGTGGTACCGACACGCACTGCTTGCACACCTTCTTCTCATTCCATTTGCAGTACACGCTATCAGGCAAGTAGCTCCAAGATACATTGGCATTGGCATCCTTACATTTTTCGTACTCGGACAAGCATACTGGCAGTACGACTACCGAGGATCAAACCGTAGTACCTCCGGTGCAAAAGCAGCGGAGTACTTGGTCCAAAACTACAGCGATACTCCACTTGTTATCCAACAAGCCAACATATATGTGCAGCTTCCACGCAACGATAACTGGGTATTTCTAACGAACCCCATACTCACCTCTCGTCTCCCCAAAGACCTCATCACCATGACAAACGAGCAAAGGTGCATGGGCCTTGTGCGAGGTCGAACAGTGGAGGATTCTGATGATATAGAGGTTCTGGCAGGGAAATACGTGTTAATCGAACCAAGCAAAGACTGCTAAATACCAGATTCCATATACTAAATACCATATACTAATTTCATGCCAATAAAGCACATCAAAGCGCTCGGTAAAATAATACACCCACACCTAGGGCAATTTGGCTTATATGTAGTCAGTGGACTCACAGCTGCCTCCATAGATTTTGGAAGTTTCTATCTACTCCTGCAATTTGAGGTATACTACGTCACTGCATCCATAGTAGGAAGTACTCTTGGTTTTACGACTGCCTTTCTCTGTCACAAATACTTCGTCTTCAAAAAACATGATTCATTTAGTAGGCATCTCGGACGTTACATCATAGCCGAGATCTTCTCTACAGCTGCAGCTACAGGCGTACTATTCCTTGTTGCGGAATACACAATTCTGGGGGCAGAGCTAGCAAAACTCATAAGTATGGGGAGTGTTGTATGTTGGAATTTTTTCGTCTACAAATTTCTTGTCTATGTCTAAACTACCAATTTCTGTACACATCCTCACTTGGAACTCTGCTGCTACGCTGAAGTGTGCACTCGAAAGCGTAAAAGACTGTGAAGAAATCATTGTACTCGATGGTGGAAGTACAGATACTACCTGCGACATCGCAAAGGAGTACGGCGCTACGATCATTCAACAAGAGAATACCGGTCCTATCCATGACTTTGCGGCAGTACGGAATCAAGTGCTGGCAAGGGCAAACCAACCGTGGATTCTCTCACTCGATAGTGATGAATATCTCTCAGAAGAATTACAACTTGAGCTCAAACAGATTACTCAGAACCCGCAACCATTAGCTTATTTCATCCCTCGTGTGTATGTACTGCCAGATGGTCGACGCGTGGACTACGCAACCACGTACCCAAACAAACGCCTCTACTTCTTTCACCAAGATGCGATAGAGCAATGGATCAAGCCCGTACATGAAAGACCTGCTTTACAACCTGGCACCAAGGCAATAGATTGCAAAGGTCCAAGCTTAGCTCCTCTTGGTTCCGTAGAAGAATATCGTGCAAAAAACCTTCGATATCTCAAGATTGAAAAAGAAAAGTCCAAAGGAAAAGGTTGGATAGATTGGTTAATCAATCGCGTCTTTCATACGCTCAGATCTCGTCTCATCGGACTTCTGAGACTCCTATGGATATGGTGTATCCCAAGGAAGGGCGTCCGAATGCCGCTCAAGCTCGAAATAGCTCGATTCTGGTATGGTTGGAAATTGATTGTAGGAACATGCCCAATACGCCTACACTCTAAGTAATGAAATCCGTACTCAAAAGACTCATCCGGCCTATTCTTCGCATCACGAAGCCTGACTCTACAATGTATGATGGCGTAACGATCCCCATTGCAGATATGCGCTTTGGCGGACAGAACTTTAACAATGATGCAGACTTCGTCATCACTGCGGAAAAAGAATCACTACGGCTCATTGACGATTTTGGCCTTACGAAAGAAAGTGCACTACTTGAGATAGGATGTGGAACAGGGCGACTCCCTATCGGGATTATGCGAACTATTGGCAAAGTAAAGAAGTATGAAGGGATCGATGTCTCTGATGCTGCAATCGACTGGTGCAAGCGACATATAGAAGCACATCACCCAGAATTTCAGTTCACGCGCATCAATGTAAAAAATGATCGGTACAACCCAGACGGTTCAATCATCTCCGAAGAATTTCGTTTACCGATTGCAAATGGTAGTTACGACATCATCTACCTCTATAGTGTGTTCTCTCATATGGAACTCGAAGACTGTGTGCTGTACCTTAAAGAATTTAAACGTGTGCTCAAGCCTGGCGGCAAAGTGTTCCTCACAACATTTATAGAAGAGAACGTACCAAAATTCGAAGTAAACCCAAAAGACTATCGCACAGACTGGAAAGGGGCACTGCACTGTGTTCGATTTGATAAAATGTTCTTCAAGCAACTCATTTCACAGTATGGATTTCAAATAGATGCCTTCCACTACGCAAAAGAAACAGATGGCCAATCGGGAGTCTATCTTTCCAAAGCATAAACCTCGAGCACGTCGAAAACATCGAGTACCTCTAGCACCTCAATCCATGAAGCAACCCTACGCAGCACTGCTCCCAAAGATCTTCAAACGCTTTAGCATTATCAGCGCCATGCGTACAGGTATTCCTTCTGCTGCGTACTATGCAACGCGCAAACCACTACCAGTAAGCGACAAACCTGCACTCTTCACCATGAACATCCTCCCTCCGATGATGACGGTGTGGTACCACATCGTAGAAAAATACCTTGGAGATACAGTCGATGTTACCATCTTCGACTGTAGTGGAAAGCTCAACGCCAAAGAGTTTCCAAATGCACGCATACAGAAGTTCATCAACCTCTACGCAGCAACAAAGTCCGATGAATTTCTATACCACATAGCCAAAAACCGCAAAATAGGCTGGATCTGTGACGATGACATGTTTCCCATCAGTCCGAAGATGATCGATGTGATGCAACGAGAGTTTACGAAGCCAAATACTGCATCTGTGAGCTTCCGCCCACGTGCGTGGTGGCACTATGAGATAGATGGTAAGAACTATGAAGTCAGTAGTAGCTACTGTATAGCATTCAACCGTGAGATCTTCTGCGACAAAGAACACCTCTCCCTAGCTCCATGCAATGGGAACAACCACCCATCACACATCGGAAAGCCCCCAGGACGATACGACACATGCGACAAAGCAAACGAGATATTGATACAAAAGGGATACGACAACTATATCGTCCCCGAAGAGGAACGTAGTGAGCTCCTCACGGGCTTCAGTGGTGTCAGTGGTGCTGTGATGCTCCTCAACTACTTCAAGACACCACAGCAAGTCCTCGACTACTACGAAGGCCCAGACAAAGAACAGTGGGGAGGCAACATGCTCTTTGGCACTCTTGCTGCCATGCTCTCTATCTGTACGATTCAAGAGCTGTACACAGTAATCAAAGGACAACCGTACCCACTGCACTCGTTACCAACACGAGACCAACTTCTGCAACTACTCGAAACCAGAAAGCAATTCCTCCGAGACGACCAATCTCTCGAACCTGTAGAACGAGCAAGCAAAAAGTTACGTGATGCCATCTAGCACTCTTTCTTGAGCACTCCTGTAACTGGAGCACTCCTAGAAGTGAATATAGAATCTTCAAGAACAGTGCTAATACTATATACAGGGCATACATCAGCTGCATCAGCTACAATGATCAAATCCTCTCGAAATACTCCCTCTGCCCATATCTTTTTGTGAATATCGATACCTACATCTACCACAGCCCCCTCTTCAGCATGCTCGTTTATGTAGTCCCGTGCCTGACTCCACGAATAAAATCCCTCTGATGTGATGCCCAGACTCGGAGGCACTCTGGAACTCATGCTATCGACCCACGCATTACACTGACCCGAGCTATACATGCACAATGCAAATGTATGAGAAAGAATCAACCCGCAACCCGCAACCCGCAACCCGCAACTCTTCAATCTCAATAGTTGATGCACACCAAATGCAATCAAGATGGGATACGCAGCAAAAGCAAAACGCATGGCCTGCACCCACCAGATGGCTGCAAGTACAACGAGGCAAAACATCGCAAGAATGAGTAGCATCTTCTTTCGTCGCTGATTCCACATACCATATAGCCCAAAGAGCAAGAGGATCGGCAAAACATTGTGTAGAGGATTTCCATAGTAGAACACATTGGAAACAAGCTGATCCCACAAACTCGGTGCCTGAGTAGTAAGCTCACCTGTGTACTCACTATAGAGCAAACTACCAAAGAGCAGTTTGTTGCGAACAAGCCACGCACTAAAGATGACACTTCCACCGATCATCCCCGTCCAAAAGTACAAAGACCGAAGGTGGCTACTACGCTTGAAAAGTACCCATAGTCCATAAAGCGGAAAAAGAGGAACACCGTTGTACCGTGTAAAACATGCAAGCCCCAAAAGTACCCCTGATGCGATATACCAACGAGGGTACGTCTCAGCTTTGTAAAAACATAGAAGTGAAAATAGTATGAGTGCTGTAAAAAGGAGATCTGCAGATCCTACGATCGTCATCCACACAAACCCGTGATGGAATGCAACCACTACCACTGTACCGAGTGCTGTCTTCCTATCGAATATATGATATATCAATGCATACGTTCCGATAAGTACAGCTATCCCCGCCAACAAACTACTGAGTTTCATCCCAATGCTATATCCAAAAAGCAATACCAGTGGGTACGAAGCAATTGCATGCAGAGGCAAGTGCTTCGCATACGGTTGACCATCAAACATGTATCCGTCTCCATGCCATACACTTTCGCCAAGAAGCGCATAGACTTCCGTATCAGAAATAATCGGATATTGCACACCTGTAAGCCAAAAGAGAAGCACGACGATACATGCACCAAAGAGGATGGTGGCATCTCGCTTTTGAAAGAATCGGATTGTCATATATGTAAGATTACGTAGCTCTTTTCTTCATCTTTGACACCGGAACAAATCGTAGCTTGAAAAATACCCACACCCACCGAAACCAATCTTTCCAACAGATCTTCTTCCCCTCTTCCAAACTTCTTGGGTGATAAGAAATAGGACGTTCTAAAATCGTATATCCTCTGCGTAACAACATACATGTCAACTCAGGATCAAAACGGAAATCATCTTCATGAAGAGGAATAGTCTTGAGTATGTCTGTCCGTACCATCTTGTAGCACGTTGGCTGATCTGTAAGACGACTGAAGTACAAAATATTACAAAGGTGTGTTAGCAATGAACCTCCTATGAAGAAAAGAAAATGTACAAATTGCTTCTGTTTTTTAAGTCTACGAGAGCCATACACCACCGGTAGATTATCTTTTTCTGCAAATTCCAAGAGTGTGATAATCTCCTCTGGGTCATACTCCAGATCTGCATCTTGCACGATAGTATAATGACCTTCTGCATGTTCATATCCCATCCGTACCGCAGAACCTTTACCACCATTTTCTTTCGTCAACACAATGTCCTGTTCTCGAGCCATCTCCTGTGCAATAACAAGCGACTGGTCTCGAGATCCATCATCGACAAAGATGATTTGTGAAAACTCTCCACAGGCATTGTGCACACGACGAGTAATCTCTTCGAGCGTTGCTCCTTCATTGTAGATTGGCATTACGATGCTGAGTCTTAGCTGATTCATTGGAATGAAGATTACCCTAAACGACTACAAAAAAGGAGTGATTAACAAGAGGAATTCTTAAAGAATGAAAAAGAACGCGTAACGAGTAACGAGTAACTAAAAACACATCTCCTTCACCAACTTCGCTATTAACGTCTTCAGACTGTGATTTTGTTCAACAATCTTCCGTTGCTTGCTACGAATCTCTTCTTGCACTGTCTGAGGCAACGCACCTACCTCCACAATACGGGCAGCAAATGTCTTCTCGGTCGCCTGACATGATGGCAAAAGAAGTGGTGTCACTGCATCGCATGAAGAAATCACAATACACCCACTTGCCATCGCTTCTAGAACAGCCTTATCGAGTGGTGTAGTACTTGCATGCACAAAGATCTCAGTCGATTGTAGCACTTGAGATACTTCATGATGCGTCAATGACACTATTGACATGCGCTCATCCATTATCTCTTGTAGAGATTGTAGATACGTTTGATCTTCAGAAGTAATAGGGTGGCCTACAATCTTCAAAGAATACAAAGGAGGTAAACCAGAAACCGCTTTAATAAGTACATCCATCTTCTTCGCCTTGGTGATGCGTCCGATCGTAATCAGCGAATGAGGGATACGCTTCTTCACTCCCATAGTAAACTCCTCAGTATCTATACCGTGCCCTGTGATGACGCTCTTGTCAGTAGCAATTGGCATCCCTTGTACAGAAGCACTGAACACTTTTTGCGTAACAAGTAACGCATAACGAAGAGGCCACCGCGCTCCTCGTGACTCATACCAAAGATACACACGCTTATGCAGCAGTAGCCACACTGGAGCACCAAGTACGACCCAGATAGGTGTCATATGAACAAGTACTCGGTCGTATTGCCCTCTCTTTGCGATGATCAAACGCCAAAATGTTAGTATTTGAGAAAGCCGCGAGTCTGCTTTCTGCTTTCCAAGTGAACACACGTCTATATTTGTTGGAAGTGCATGTTGACCAATAGACTGGCCTATCACTGTAAGGGAATCGCAAGACCGTCCAAACTCCTGTATCCATCGTGTAAAAAACCCCAAGATAGGGTCTAGATCGTCTACCTTTTGCGTAATAATCAGCAGCTTCATACGAGTGACATAAGGAAGTCTGCATACATCTTGATAAGCTTACTGCGCTCAAAATAGTTCAGAATGGTACGACCTTGTCGGCTTAACTCCTCCCGCCTTGCATCGTTTTCGAGAAGTTCTCCTATGACATCAACGAGGTCACCAGGCTGCCCAGTAGAAATAACCCCTCGCAAATTATCTTCTATCACGTCTGGCATAACACCAACTGGTGTCGATACAACTGGTATACCCAATGCCATCGCTTCGAGAGCGCTACGTGGCCCGCCTTCACTTAGAGAGTTCATAACAAAGACTTTTGCAGTCTGCAATGCTTTGTATACATCTGCATTTTCTTTTTGCCAGCCAACAAAATGCACTCGACTTTCGATACCTAGTTTTTTTGCTAGCGCCTCCGACTTTTTACGCTCAGGACCATCACCAATGACAAGCAGCGTCTTGCCGTCGAGCTTCACCATAGCCTTCAGTACATTGCGTAATCCTTTGTTTGCAACAAGTCGGGCACAGAAAGCGACATCATAGGTTTTTGCGATAGATGGATCTGGAGTCAGTGTCTGCGCATCTAAGTAAAATGATGGCACGACAGCGATGTGATCTGGATCTGAACCCCATGCTATGAGTTGATCACGCACTGCTGAGTTCACTGTTCGCACATGACTTGCCGAACGACAATTACCCGGTAAAACACGTGGCGTCATCCATCGACCAATCCATTCCTTCCATCCAGAGGCAGTGGGAAACCCGACGAGATGATGCACTTCTAGTGCAAAGGGGATCTTTGTTTTCGTGGAGATCATCGCACCACCTAAACCATTGAAAAACGGCGGGTACTCATGGACGGTCATCACATCGTGTTTGTACTCTTTGACGAGACGCAAACCAGTATTGCGAACATGAAGGATCTGGTACCAGAGTCCTTTTGAAGAAGGGTGAAAATGCACATTATCTGCAGGTTTATTTTCAGAACTCGGAACCCACAACTCAGAACCCACAACTGTCGGCTTGGGGCAAATAACATCAATCCTATCCCAATGTTTCGCCATCTCTTCAAGTGTGTACCAAAAAGCTCCTCTCTTGCCTTCCAAGATCGATCGATCGCCGCTTACCATGAGAAGCTTCATACGAGAGTAGAGAAGAATAGAATATGCTCCTCAGCAACCTTCTGCCAAGTACGCAGCTCCAGTTGACTAGGCATCATAGATACCAATGTATCATAATGTGACTTCGCATTTGCCACTGCACGTTCGATATCGATAGGTTCTATAAGTCTAGCAAGAGTCATACCACTGACTACGTCCCCTGTTAAGCCTGTCTCAATCGTCAGCAATACTGGCATGCCTGCAGCGCAAGCCTCTAGTGCAGTATTTGGGCTGATATCTGTAACAGATGGAATGATGAGCAAATCATATTCTTGAAACGCTCTCACCTTCTCCTCACCAGATATCGGAGGAAGGAATGTTACACGCTTATCTAGCAACAGGTCATTGGTCTTTTTTTTCAGCGACTTCGTCATAGGCCCATCACCAATAAGGGTCAATCGTACATCCATGAGCCTGGTCATTGCCTTGAGAAGTGCATGGAGGTTTTTGAACTGCACAAACCGCCCCATGAAGAGAAGACGAAATGGACTATGCTTCGCACGCGCATCGGATTGCGGATTGCCTACTGGTGGTGGTAATGCATTTTCAATAACAGAATTAGGCGGCAATTTCTTGTAGTGCTTATGGTAGATCTTCTGTTGAAACTGTGTCGAAAAAATAATGTGATCAAAATGCCGAAGAATGAAACGCATAACGAGTAACAAATAACGAGTAACGCGACGCGAGTACCACTCTCGCAATCCAAGCCTTCCTCCACGATCCGTATACCGCTCCCAAAAAAAATCTCCTCCAAGGCGTAATACCTTCTTCGGCCCCTTCAATCGCGCTAAGATCAGAGGTACGCCACAACTGACAGAGGAAAATGCATAGACAATATCTGCATCTTGACCGTGCTTCTTGAGTTCCTTTGCATACGAAAACCAGCGGAAAATAGGCAGACCATACGGAACACGTACGATGCTGTCATTCTGATTTTTCCCATACGTGATAATACATACATCATTCCCTGCATTGCGCAGCTCCTTCGCAAGTTCAGCACAGTATGTTGCAGGGCCTCCGATGTCTGGAGGGTAGATGCCTGTGGCTAAAACAATTTTCATAGTGCGTAGTAGTAATTTTGGAATGCCAGCTTGCCCGTCCGTAGCACGGAGCGAAGTGGAGAGTGAAGGTGGGTGGCGAGGACGATCTTCATAAGGGACTCTTAATATGTTTTAAAGCAGGGTTTGTAACCTGAGTATAGCGTTGTGTCGTGCGAATGTTACTGTGCCCGAGCAATTCTTGCACGTAGCGAATATCCGTTCCATTTTCGAGTAAGTGCGTAGCGAAACTATGGCGAAGAGAATGAAAAGTGGCATGTTTAAGTATCTTTGCATGTAATAACGCTCTTGCGAATACATTCTGCAAAGACCTCTCGCACAGACCACCCCCGCGTTCACTCACAAAAACAAATTCATCAGGAGTCTTGCCGATGCAAAAAGCCCGCAATACATCGCATAAAGATTCAGGAATAATAGTTATCCGATCTTTATCTCCTTTTGCATGTCTCAAATGAATAACCAGCTGATCGATATCGATGTCACGCACCCGTAAACTTGTGACTTCACCAATACGTAAACCAGAGCCATACGCTAAAGAAATCATTGTACGATGCTTTACATTTTCGACACCACAAACAAGGGCGCCAATCTCTGCACGAGACAATACGACAGGCAAAGCCTGAGCTGTCTTTGCATATTTCAGTCCAACCTTGCACTCAACATGTAAAACATCAGCGTAAAAATACTGAATAGCATGCAATGAAACGTTTACTGTCCGCGACGATGAATGGCTACGCAATTTTTGTAATAAATATTCTTTAATATGATCGATATCAGGGATTTGTACTTCATCCCCCTTATGCAGTAAATATGCACGTACAGCACCTATATAGGTACGAATTGTTCTCGGACTGTAGTTCCTCAGCTGCAATTCTTGCTCCATTTTTATAAGTAGACTGTCGATCATTTTCGTATAATACACGAGAAAGTGAATTTAGCACGAAAATACTGCGGATATTAGGGAGTTGTGCGACATTGGTTTTTTTCTCCTACCGGCGACACCATTCCGTTTCTGTTCTTTTCGTCCCCCCACGAACCCTGTTTGTTATTTTGTTTTGTAGGTGTTTATGTAAGAATTACTAAGTGCAAAAACAATGTACAAACTGCGGCACTACATTTGAAATTACAAAAATAGATATATCTTTCTATGATCGTGTATCACCAGTGTTTAGAGCAAAGAAGGTAGTAATTCCAATACCAACAAAGTGCCCAGATTGTCGTCTTCAGCAACGCATGGTCCACAGAAATGAATGGAGTTTGCATAAGAGAAAATGTGATAGTAGTGGCAAAGGAATTATTGCCATCTACCCTGAAAACTCTCCATACTCTGTTTACGATCAAGAAATTTGGTGGAGTGATGCGTTTGATCCCTTGGAATATGGAAGAGATTTTGATTTCAAACGTCCTTTTTTTATACAACTCAACGAATTGAATAGGGCAGTTCCAAAAGCATCCATCCACAATGCAATGAGTGAAAATAGTGCTTACACCAACTACTCTGCTGAAAATCGCAATTGCTACATGGTTGTAGGTGGTTTGGGTTGTGAAGACTGTTATCACAGTTATCGTGTTTTCTACTCCAAAGACGTATGTGATTGCTTTGATATGTACAAATGTGAACGCTGTTACGAATGCAATGAGTGTTCAG
>JAQBVR010000001.1 GCA_027623015.1 bacterium
TTCTTTTAGGTGATCCAGATAGTGCTGCTTCCGTTCTTTCCATGGAAGTGATTTATCTTGCTCTGTTACCCCTTCGACAATTTCTAAGACGTCTGGGCCAAACTCTTCCTGTATTCTTTTTCGGTAAGCAGATTTCTCGTCCTCTGGAACATCTTCCAGTACATCATGTAGAAGACCTGCGATACAGGTGTTTTCACTTGCATTCCATTTTGTAAGTAAGTGAAATACTGCTATTGGATGGGTGATGTAGGGGGAGCCGTCCCCTTTTCGCTTCATGTCTCCATGCACCTCCACTGCTAAATCTATCGCGTTGAGTAGTCGCTTTGTAAGTATATTTTTCATAATGATTGATTGGTAAGAATTAAAGTTATTCTCTATTGAGTTCTTTGTACCGTTGGTTTGCATATTTCGACGCTGAAAATGCACTGCTTCCTTCGATGAAAGGGTCTTCTCCAAACATCGAATATTCTTGAAACGCTACACGGAGTGCGTCTGCCTCTAGACTGGATGGTATAAAGCTGTCCACAATTTTCTTACAGACTGCAATTGCTTCTTCCAGAGTGTCATATTCACCTTGCTTGTAGCGCTCGCTCCTATCCTGATAATGAAAGAAGTCATCGACCATGACGGTAAATGTTTGTTTTTTCTCCATCGTTAAATCCGCATCAGAAGAAGGTACTGAAACTGTTTTTTTCATAGTAAAAAGTAGAAAAGAATAAAAGTTCTTTACTACTGCGTCGGCGGTGCTCGCTTGTTCCTCTTTTTGAAGGGAAAGGGATGCTTTCGCCCTGTTAGGAGATTGCAAAATCCCTCTTCACGAGCAAATTGGGAAGAAGTAACCATGTACTTTTATTATAGCTATTTTTACTCTGAAGGCAAGATTTTCTATAGCATTTAGGCCTTCCTCCTTTGCTTATCAAACTCTTTAGTACAGCACCAGATATTTGTTTGCCCTCAACAAATTCTACAAGACATTCACAGCTTACCTGCTACACTTCGCAATCCAATGTCAGCACAGAAAACCAGCCTTCGGCTTACCCTTTTCAAAGTCGAAAAGACAAAGTGGAAGTTCGAAGCCAAAAGACACAGGCTCTGCCTTTCGGAGTTTGTTCGTTGGACCGTGAATACTAAGGTGAGGATCCCTACGCTAGATCTTGTATCTAAGCTTGAAAAGAAGAGACCAGAGCAGATGTGCATAGTCGATGCTACAAATTATGATGCACAACAAACTATGTTCTAGCTAATCACCCTACGGAAGCGTTGTATCCCAGTTGAGCTCTATCCAGCCTATATCTGCGTAGGCAGTAGCTGATGCTGCTTCCATGTCCATAGTAAGAGTAATAAAGTCCCCTGGTGTGTATGTTCCTCCGCTTTCTGGTCCTGTGATGACTGCGGTGTTCCATGCAGCTGCTGTCGCTGATGTGAGGTCCGAAGCTCCTGTGAGAGATACTGCAACTCCTGCTGTGTCACGGAGTGTGACGTTGATGTTATCTGTGACTGCGGATGTTGCAGATGTTCTGTAACGGAGTTGGATGGCACCAGAGCCGCTGTCCCAACTTGCGAAGTTATCGGGGATGCGTACTTGAACCACGACACTGTATGGCTCTGAGACAGACTGGCTTGTTTCCCATCTGTAGAAGTTCTCGAAGTTTGTAGCGTCATACTGGTTGGTGAGTGTTCCTACTCCTGTTCCTGTGAAGACAGAGTGTGGGTACTGAGGACTAAGGAAGAGAATGGAACCAGATGTATTTGCTTGTGATGCCCATGAGACTGCACCTGCTCCGTCTGTCTGTAGGAACTGTCCTGCTGAGCCGTCGGAACCTGGGAAGGTGTAGACGATGCCTCCAAGACTTACGGTAGAACCGAACACTGCTGCACCTGCGACGTTCAAGGTAGAGTCGAAGTCTGCTGCGCCGTCTACGCTGAGTGTACCTGTAGCAGTGAGGTTTCCTGTTACGTGCACGTCATCGGAGAATTCAAACCTATCTTCGAGGTTCTTAAAGGTAAGCGTCTCATTTGTAGCGTCACTTCCGAAGGTCAAGACTGCGTCTGCAGCACCTGCGTCCTCGTTAATAGTAAGGTTCGCATCTGTGGTGATGTTTCCTACAGTATCGAGTGTACTTTGTAGAGTAGCTGCACCTGCGATATTGATGGTTGAGTCGAAGTCTGCAGCACCGTCTACCGTGAGTGTTCCTGTAGCGGAGAAGTTTCCTGTGAGGTGCAAGTCATCTGAAAGTTCGAACCGCTCTGTAGTGTTACTAAAGGTGAATGTCTCATCTGCTGCATCGTTTCCAAATGTTAGAACTGCATCTGCAGCTCCACTGTCGGAGTTGATAGTAAGATTTGTATTTGTGAGGATGGAACCAGAAACGTTTAGTGTGGCGTTGTTACTAATGATTAGGTTTCCTGTCATCGTGTCTCCTGCCTTTTCGACGTAGCGGTTGTCTCCAGACCCTTCTGTAAGGCTTCCTGCTGTTTTTTCTGTCCATGAAAGGTTTCCTGCGCTATCGGTTGTTAGTACTTGCGATGCACTTCCATCTGATCCTGGGAATGTATAGACCACTCCTCCAAGACTTACTGTAGATCCGAACACTGCTGCGCCTGCTACGTTGATCGTTGAGTCAAAGTCTGCAGCACCGTCTACGCTTATAGAACCTGTAGCGGTGATGTTTCCTTCTACGTGTACGTCATCGGTAAATTGGAATCGCGTATTTACGAAATTCCACTTGAGTCTCTCATCTAGTGAGTCTCCAAATCGCAACTCGATGTCCGAAGCACCATCTCCATCGTCGATGATCTGAAACGCTTCTGTATTTACAAGTAGTGTCGGTCCCCATGTCGATGCAAACACTGTCTCAACTGGAGCAACGACAAGAGCAACAACCAGTAGCACTGAGAGCTTTTGCACGAAACCGTTTTGTGTGTAAATGTGAGACATAGTTTGTATGAGTTTTTTCTTTTGTTCATACAAGTATACCAAAGTTTTACATATCCTGTAAGAGCGTAGGACTAGTCAAGTATATAGATTCTTAAGTACCAGAACAGTATCTGGGCGTTTCAGGATAGTAGGACTGCTTCATTACCAAATATGGCTAATGATAGTGCGATCGGTATTAAAGTTGTGTAATTTTAACTAATGTTGTGCAGTACATGTTTAGTCTCCGATCAGTTCTACGTATTGTAGCTTCACAGAGCCAAGTTGTATCTGGTTATCACTCTTCGCAGAGAGCTTAAAGGAGAGTGTGACATCTGAACCAGCAGTCCATGTTGGCGAGCCTGAAAAGTCGAGTGTTGTGGTTGCCCAAGAGGTGTTTGCAAGTGTGCTCGCAGAACCTGTAAGTACGACTGAGCTTCCAGCGGTATCAAGAACAGAGATATCGAGAGTATTGTCTGCAGTGAGACCTGTAGATGATTTATACGCAACTACGATAGGGTTTGTCTTCCACCGCAAGAAATTGGCTGGGAGTGTGGCACGCATCTTGATGTCATAATCCTGAAGGCTCGTTATAGAGCTGGTCCAATAGTAATAGTTCCTGTTTGCACTGGTGTCGGACTCGATGTGCAGCTGGCCTACGTTGTTTGAACCATCTGCTTTGAATACTGCATTTGCAAACTCTGGGTGATACGTCATCTCATTTGCGCGTTCACGATCGTCACTGTTAAAGGTACGTCTATCTGTGACACTAGAGATGCTTCCTCCTGTAGTAACGACATCTGCGAGACGGATGATACTTTCGTCTGTTGGGTAACCACTTGTATAAATAGAGAGGCCACCGGAGCCAAGGAAGACATAGTTCGTTGCTTCGTCAGAGATAACTACAGCACTACTTCCTGCGAAGTTCGTCGTTGTGCCGTTGAGCCTGTATGTACCTACTGCGATGCTGATGGTAAGACCTGCGCCACTGGAGACTTTCAAGTGCTTGTCGTCTGAGCTTCCAAGTGTGGTGATGTCGATACCGTTGATGAGTCCTGTGGTTGTAAGTGATCCGTTTATATAGAGGTTTGCATTGAACTCGAAACGAGAGTTGTCTTGGCTATAGATGAGTGTCTTTGCAAGGGTTTCACCAAACTTTAGAGTAAGATCTTTCGTGTTTGAGTCGTTACTATCGATGGTAAAAGCATCGTGAATCGTTCCTGCAGGGATGTGGATCTTATTAAACACGGCACCAGACTCAAGAAGTGGAATGGACCCACTACCAGAGCCGATCTCTCGTTTATCTAGCAAGTCTGCATTGCGAGCAAACGGTACAGACAGAACTGGGGAACGGTCTATAGTAGAGCTTGATGTATTGGAGTCGAGGAGCTCATATGCGGTAGCTGCTGCTGCGGATGTCTTTACTTCTACTTGTAGATGTAAGCTTGTCAGTGTGCTCGTGGCCATGGTCGAGAAGTCTGGTAGTGCGGTGACGCTGCCAAGTTCTAGCGAGAAGAATCCATTGCTATCTGGAGTGACCGTGTGCACTTCAGTCCAACCTGCATAGGTTGCTGCCGTAGTATGTATAGCTCCTGTCGCTGTCACGTCTCCGGCTACATAGTCTGTATCGGACCAGTAGCTAAAGCGAATGGACATCTCTGTCGTTACCGCAGCTCCGGCACTATCGAGTAAATGACCGTTATACACATGTGTTGTTGGTGCTGTGGTCGCAGCCATTGCGATAGGTACAGATGCAAGACCGAGTATGCAGAACGTTACTGCACTCCAGAAGCCAATGGTTTTTCGGATGTTATCCACGACGTTTTTTTACTGTAGGAGCAGAGCTAGATTTAGATTTCTGTACTTCGAATCCGATAGTGATAACGACAAGAAGCAAAAGAAGGAATATCGATTTCATTTGATTACCTACAAGACTTTCATCATCACCTTTGAGTATTGTTGGAGAGCCGACAAACCATGGAGTCTCGTCTGCACTTCTGTGAATTCTATTTTCTCTCTTTGGTGTTGCAGTGAGATTGCTTGGAAGTTGTATACCGGTAAGAGGCATAAAACGTATATCACGCAGGAACCCTTCTTGCGGTGCTGCAAATTTGTAAAGTGATGGCGTAACATAGTTTGGGATAATGTCCTGCCAGCGACGTAGCTTGTACCTATCAAGAATGCCACGCCTTATGTTTTTTTTGTCTTGGTTTACGTCTTCCTGCTCTTCGACTGGACCATGTGTATCTGACGGCGCAGTGACTGGCGGCCTTGTAAACGATGGTAGTGGCTTGAAGCGAATAAACGTTTCAGGAGCTGATCTATGGAGGTATGACCTTGCGATAGACTCTGTCTTGCGCCTTCCACCTCCAGTATCTGTAGTAACATCACTCGCAGAACTGACAGCCGCCACGACAGAGGATGATGAGGAAGAGCTACTAGAAGATGACACTGGTGTAGATACAACTTGGTACGTACTTCCTATAAGCGGCTCTTGAATCCAAGAAATACCGTTTGTATTCATTTGATAATTTGTACCTACATGGTTTTGTTGCGTTGCTTTATTTGGCTGGTCTGTATACAACTGGTACGAAGTGCTCTCGGCAGCTAGGACGGAATTGGCTACACCTAGGACTCCTACCAATATCACGGAAATAAGTAGAGATAGTCTCAATTGGTATGTAGTGCTCAAATTTTGCATTTAATTGTGTTTATGTGTATTTGTAATATCTATATATATTATACAACTTATATCATTTTTAGTCAATTTCTGATTAGCTTGTAGATTTGTGCTTTATTTGGTATTTTAGGGTCTAACTGTACTTCAACTCCTATGACTCTAACTAAAGCTTTATTATCGTCGTTTACAACACTATTTGTACTCACATTGCCTATTTCAGCTCATGCAGCTGCAAGCTTTTCTGACGTTCCAGAAGACCATTTTGCGTATACAGCAATCGAATTTCTGAAAAAGAACGATGTCATTGGAGGGTATGACGATGGAACATTCAAGCCTTCGCAAGCGGTAAATCGCGCGGAAGCACTCAAGATGATCACTGCGCCACTGCTTACTTCAGAGCAACTAGCAACTGTGACGGAAACACCTTTTAGCGATGTACCATCTGATGCTTGGTTTCTACCGTATGTCGAAGCTGCTCGACAAAACGAAATTATTGACGGACCACCCAAAAAGACATCATTCAACGGAGACAAACCTGTGCTCAAAGCTGAGTATGTAAAGATGTTGATCCGTGCCTACCAAGAAGATGAGAACTCTTTCAGTGAAATCCGACTCCCCTTATCTACAGACGTTGCAAATCCAGAAGATTGGTTCTACCCATACATGCGTTTTGCTCTTAGCTCTTCCATGGTGTCCATAAATACAAGTGGCATGCTACTCCCTGGTAAGCAACTTACACGAGGGGAAACTGCTGAGTTACTCTACCGTCTTATTCAATACAGGCAGGGAAACAGAACACAAAACCTCCTTACATCTGCAGAGAATGAGATCATTGTGACGCTTGGCATGCTAGACCAAAATAACCTTGCAGCTGCTCAACATGCGTCTGCACGAGCACTGATCTCTGCACGTGGTGCTCTCACAAGTAAGCCAGACTCTTCACTTGTAAAAGGTGCACTGAAGATCACAGAGGCATTTCGTAGTGTCGTTCGTGCATACCAAGAAGGAGCAAATGGAAACTTTTCCGAGGTCATCCGTCTTTCTGGTGAGTCTTGGATGCTTGGAGCGAAGGCAATCGAATTTGATTCCAGTATGTCTAAGCTTTCAGAACAAGTGCAGACTATCTCCAAACAGATGGCCGACAGTGCACGTAAGAAAATCGAAGAAGGTAACGATACAAAATAAGCATTCGCTATGAATCATACTATTACATTTACCGCATCTGCCATAAGTGGCGCTGGTCGTGGTAAAAACATGGGCGTACCTACTATAAATGTGAATCTTGCTTCTGTGCCCGAAGAACTTACAGACGGCATCTACGCTGCTATTGTCAGTATAGACGATTCTAGGTACTCTGCAGCGATGCACTATGGTCCTCGGCCAGTCTTCGACGACTCACGAGCTTGCGAAGTTCATCTCCTCGATGTCACACTTTATGATGCTCCTTCAAACGTTACCATTGAGGTCGTAGAGCGGATTCGCGACATTGAGGACTTTCCCTCAACTGCACAACTAATAGCAAAGATTCAGGACGATATAGGGCGATGTCGTGGTATCCTGAAAGCCTATGCTTCGCAAAGTTAAGTCGCTCTTCGGTCATCGTCACCCAGTTCGCCTTGGTTGGCACTTCGCAAAAGCTTTTCTCGCAGCTCTCTTTTATGGATTTCCTGCACGCAAGCTCACAGTCATCGGTGTGACAGGTACCGATGGTAAGACCACGACTGTGGGGATGATCGCACACATCTTGTATGAAAATGGCATCGCAGTTGGGGCACTCTCCACTGCGTTCTTTCGCATCAAAGACAATGTAGTATGGAACACAACAGAGAAAACTTCTCCGTCTCCGTTTGTCATCCAAAGATTTCTCCGCAAGCTCTATGACACTGGCTGCACCCATGCAGTGCTTGAGTATTCATCTCATGGACTTGTGCAAGGTCGTACACACTACACCTGGCCGACAGTTGCAGGTATCACCAATACTGCAATGGAACACCTCGACTACCACGGAAGTATGGAGCAATACCGAACTGACAAATCTTTACTATTTTCTATGCTTGGCATCGGTAGCACAAAAGTTCTAAACAGAGATGATGACACCTTTACAGCGTATGAAAAGATCCCCACGAAGCTCACTACTACTTACTCTGTAATAGAAAAAGCTGCGGACCTTTTTGCTTCAGATATTTCCTCTGAGGAAAAGTCTACGACAGCAACTATTCACGATGGATCTGAGCAAAGTATACTTACACTTCCGATTCCTGGAACATACAACGTCGAAAACGCACTATGTGCTATAGCGTGCTCAAAGGCTGCAGGCATCGCACTGAAAGATTCGGTACATGCTCTGAAGAACTTCGAAAACGCATCTGGTAGACTCCAACGTATAGACGTAGGTCAGAACTTTAGTGTGTTCATCGACTTCACAGTCACTGCTCAAGCATTTGAGAAGACACTGCAAACGCTACGCAATATCGTTGGGAGTGAGTATCGGATACTTGTAATGACTGGAAGCTGTGGAGACCGGATGAGAGAAAAGCGACCCATCATCGGAAAGACTTGTAGCGATCTTGCAGACGTCGTTGTGATCACGGATGATGAACCGTATACAGAAGATCCCCTACAGATACTTGAAGAGGTATGGGCAGGTGTCAATCAAAGCTCGTGCGATGCACATAAGATTATCGATAGACGTGAAGCGATGGAAAAGATCTTCTCACTAGCACAAAAAGGTGATGCAGTCGTTCTCTGTGGCCTTGGTAGTTACCCAAGCCGAATGATGGCAAACGGTCCAGTCCCTTGGGATGAAAAAGGAATAGCTGAAGAGCTTCTGCGCAAGCTTATGTAATACATTGTATATACAGTGTATATAAGAAGTAATACACGCCATGGACCAAACTTTAGTCATCGTCGGCATAGATGAGGCTGGCCGTGGTGCACTTGCTGGTCCTGTGGTTGCAGGTGCATGTGTTCTTACAGATGCTATGAAGCATCACCCACTCATTTGTGATAGCAAGGCTCTCGATCCAGCTTCTCGAGAAGTCGCATACGGTTGGATTCTCAAAAATTGCATATGGGGTTTTGGAGTCGTAGATGCTTCAGTTGTAGATAATGAAGGAATCCTCGCAGCTACAGAACAAGCGATGACCAAAGCTCTTGCAATGGTAGAAGAGCAAATCAAGCCGACATATCTACTTATAGATGGACGTGACAAGTTCTGGTTTCCGTACCCTAAGAGTACAGTGATAAGAGGAGATGAAAGTGAACCGTGCATCAGTGCAGGGTCTATTGTCGCGAAAGTCACACGAGACAGACTGATGATGGAGAGTGATGCCGACTTTGCACAGTATGGATTTGCATCACACAAAGGCTACGGTACAGAAGAACACTTTGCAGCGATAAAGGACCATGGCATGTCGAGCATGCATAGAAAGACGTTTATTCATCTGTAGATTCCTCATTGTCTGCACTACATCCTCCCTACTCTCCTCCACACATACAAACCAACAAGTACAATCGGTACCGAGAGAACTTGACCACGCGTAAGTGATACGCCTAGTAGATCCGTTCCTGCGTATTGCTGATACCGGACGTACTCTAAGAGGAACCTCAGTATTCCATAGGAGATAAGAAACAGTGCGAGGGTGCGTCCTTTTCTTGCATGGAGCACAACGTGAAGATGGTAGTAGCAGATAGTGGCGATGAAGAGGTCTTTTGCCATGCCATAGAGTGGAAGTGGATGACGCAGTCCTTCGACACCGGGGATCTCCATACCCCACGGTAGCTGTGTGACTGTGCCGTAGAGTTCTTGGTTGATGAAGTTTCCAAATCTTCCCAGTGCTAGTCCTATCGCGATGGGGACGACAGCCACATCTGCAATAGCAAGTATAGAACCTTTGTACGGTCTCATCGCGAACAGTAGCGCAACTGCGACACCAATAAAACCTCCATGAGAGGACATACCTCCATGCCAGACACGAAATACTTCTAGTAAATCGGCCGTAAGCATATGAGGAGCATAGAACAAAACGTAGCCTAGTCTTCCTCCGACGATGACTCCTATGACTGCTGCAGACAGTAATGATGCCCACTGGTCCTTGGTAAGATCTAACCGTCTATCATGTTGAATACGTGGTAGAAGTACAAAGGCTAGGAGAAATGCAGTGAGATACATCAGTCCATACCAGTGCACAGAAAAGCCAGCTACGTTTACAGCCACAAAGCGAGATGGAAATAGTGTCATAGAGATTCTTTTGCACAGATAACTTCAAGCAGAGGTGTTCCTTCTACTCGAGCAATGCAGGGATCATTTAGGAGTCCATGTATGTCCTCTTTGTAGTACTCTCTGAACATAGGCGTATCGACGAAGTAGGTAGGTTTGCGAAGCTTCGAAAGTAAAACCTTACGCTCAGCATCGGTACCAAGGATCAGCTTCTCCCAATGGTCATATGTCCAGTTCAACCAAAAAAGACCAGGCCCTGCAACATTGTTGTCTGGAAGCCAGCCTACCATCCATGTAGCTGATTTGTTTTCCAATGCTATGACAGACGTCCCTGATGGTACAACCTCATGAAGATGCGTTACTAAATCATAGGTTTCTTCGTCGATCTCTGGTTGTCGAAGTTGCATAACCCTATAGGAGAAGAAGCCTTGAACAAGTACGATAAATACTATTCCTACACGAAGTGTATGTGCTGAGTACCGAGTCCAAAAATGAGAAAGAGCAACTGCTGCAAATGGGATCAAAAAGAAGTCGAGCTGTAGGAAGAACCGATTGTAGAAGTAGAGTTTGGCGAAGACAAAGATAGCAGAAATAAGAGCTGCACTGTGCCACAGCGAAAGTGAGCGATCTTTGTAGAGCGACTGTACAAATCCATAGACGCCAAGAATAAAGATAAGAGGCTGCAACCTTACGTAAAAGAGTGCAGGAGGAAAAGAGCCTGCTGGTACATTTTCTCCACGCAACGTAAGGAGTGGTATGAGGTGCGGCATGATAGCTACATGAATGACTGGTGCATATATAATGTACGCAATTGCACATACAATGAGCCCTCCTAGTGTTGCTCGTTGCCACTTTGGGCTGCGCCAGTGTTTCGAGACAGATAACACCCACCAAAGACCTACAGATAGAGCAAAGAGGAGTCCTGTTTGGTTATGTGTTACAAGTGTCATGACTCCTGTTATCACAGCCCACGGAGACTTCTTCTCCAGTAGATAGAAAGTGAATATCATCCACGCCAGAGACGCATAGGCTTTCCAATACATACCAGAGAATCCGTCGTAGTACGGCTGTGAAAGAATTCCTATAATCAAAACAGCGACCCCTACAGACGACCCCCATTTCTTTGCAGAAATAGAAGAAAAACTCAAGAGTAGAAGTGCTGGAACGAGGTTCCAGATCCATCCTAGAAACCAGTCAACAGGAACTCCTGCCTTGATAAATGGTGAACTAAGAATAAACAACCCCAGAGGATGACTCGTCGCCCAGGGCTGGATATCTGCCAAAATAAACGGTGGTAATCCATTTGCGTGTGTAAGAAACAGGTAGCGATAAATCCCTGGATCGTACCCTAGTGGCACATCGTACAAAAACAAGGGCGCAAAGAACTTCACGAGGAGCAATGCAATAAGAGCGAGAAACGCTACGCGATGCTTTTGGTACATTGCTTGGATCATCAATGACAGAGTACTGTGAATATTCTTTTATGAAAAGTCGAAGACCTCTTGGAGTCTGGCCACTGCTTTTGTAGTGCTAAAGTGTGAAGAGATGTGGCGTTGTGCATACGTGCCCATCTGCACTGTGGCATCTTCATCTGCGAGAAGCTGTACGATGGCTCTAGCAAACGAATGCACGTCTCCTAGCGGTGTCAGTATCCCCGATCTTTCTTGGTCGATTTGGCACCGTATGCCATCAGCATCGAACCCTACTACAGCTGTACCACATCTCTGAGATTCAGAGCAAACAAGACTATGTCCTTCGAGATAGAACGGACACAAGCACATCTGTGCTTTTCCAAGCATCTGCAATACTTCTTCATGCGAAAGCGCAGGATGCCACGTGATGGAATTGTCTTTGGCTATAATAGAACGAAGAGGGCCATCTCCGATTATCACTAATCTAGCGTCGGGGTAGCTTACCTTTACCTCTTTCCAAGATTGCAGCAACTCCGACGTTCCTTTTCGAGACATCAATCTTCCAACGTACACACACAGCTTCTTTTCTTTTGGTTTTTGGTCTATAGCATCACACCCTATAGGGATGATCGTATTTGCATCGAACCCATAATACACCTTCACAGCTTTTGTAGTGTCTTGAGACACTGAAAGCAGCTGGTCAGCCATAGTATACGTGCGGTGTTCTAGAGGTGTAAAGATTCGTTTCCATTTCTGCCCTGGTACATATCTCGATTGCTGTGCGTATGTATGGTCGATATATACAATAACTGTGCACCGCTTTGGTTTTCTCAGTAGCATGACTCCCCCTGGGCCTCCCGGAAGTATGAGATGTGTTATCTTGTGCGTATCGATCCATCGCTGAAGGACAAATGGTAGAAGAATCGAAAACAACCAATGCTCTCCAAAAGATGCAGTGCATGGCAATAGTGGTTTGTAATCTTTCGTTGTATGTGGTGAACCTACGGAGACTTGTGCTCCGAGGTCTTTCAATGAATCATGAAGCCACTCCAGCAGTCTCCCGAGTCCGCCCTTCGCTCCTGCGTAGTCCCACGTCACTATGCCGATGTGGGAGTTTAAAGACGTACTTTGCATAGTGTGTGGCAAGTTCATCCCAACTGTACTTTGCTCTCGTACATCGCGCTACCTCGTTTCTATCAAAAGGCTCTGCAAGCATTTCTTGGATAACTGTTGCAGCAGATATAGGATCTTCATGTGTGAAGAACATCCCTGTTTTATTTTCAATAACTGCATCTTTTACGCCTTCGATGCGTGCAGCAGCTACTGGGAGTCCACATGCACTTGCCTCTATACATACTATGCCAAATCCTTCTATATCATTCTCAACTTCTATATTTGGCATAATGAACAGATTTGACTTTTGATACAAATCATCGCGGTCTTCATCTGAAATACTCCCTAATAACTGTACAGAGTTTCCGAGGTTTAGCCGTTTTACTATGCCACTGATAAGCAAGGCGTCACGTCCTTCACCAACTACTTTATATAGCAGATTTGGATGTGTTTTAATCAAGAGTGGTAGAACCTCTTCTATAAACCACGCTACGCCTTTTCTTCTAATCAACCGCCCTACTGTAAGTAGTATCGGTACGGATGGCTTCTGTGAAAGCGTCTTCATCTCAGATGGCCAAATGCCGCAGGGAATAGTTACTATACATTCTGGATCGACACTCCGAATCATAACTTCTTTTGCTGTTTGATTACTGATACAGACAATAGATTCAAACTTTGGAAGTGTTTTAAGTAACATCCACTGATAAAGAGGATGTTGATATGTAATATCAAGTCCACATGCGGTTACTGTAATCTGTAGATTTGGATACATCTTTGAAAGAATCCATGCGATAGGTGCAAGTGCACTGTCTCCTAAGTGGACGTGATTCTTTTTTCGTGCAGTCCAGAGAACTCTTGGAAGTAGCGTGATGTAAGCAGGAAGGCTCTGGATAACTATAGACTGAGCAGTATCTGGATAAAGTCCTTGAATCATGCACCACAGATCATTTGATAGCTGTTGCATACCACCAACTCCCCTGCTTTTTCGCGATACAAAAAGAATACCACTACGCATAAATGTAATGGTAGCGTTACAGTGGCTACGACTCAATTATATTTGCTTTGCAGTCACGATCATTCGATCTTTTGTCGTTCCTATAGGGAAGCACGTTATGAGTTTCAAAATCCCCTCTTCAGACTGCTGCTTCAAAATGTCTGTATGTGTAGGCGATACTACTATTGAGTCTGTGACTTCGTATTTGATGGCTTTACCTTTATAACTTACAGAGATCTTGTCTCCTACTTGCAATTCTGGAAGTCTTGCAAAGACCTTACTAAATTCACTTTCTGCAGCAAGTGCGTCTGGAGGACTACTATGTCCTGCAATGATAAGTGAACCATTTATGCCAGGAGCAGGAGAATGTGGATACGCCACTACACCACTACGAAGACCTACTTGCATTTGTTTTTCTAACATACTCCACAAACGAGCATCCCAGAAACGACGGGAAGGAAGTAGTACAGGTGCTCGCATACTGATCGCCGGTATTGAAAGTGTGTATTTCTGTGTTATTCCCCAATCAACCATCTCATTTCCTCCGGTACCGCCACTATTTGACTCTTGTTCTAAGGGCGAAGTCTGATGCAGTAATTGAAGTGGCGGATCTAAAAGGTTGCCTGTTAAATCTACCATGCCTATACCGATATTTTGTATCACCCCCTCAAATAATTGAGGAGCAGCACTATGTTCAGATTCAGGAAGTAACTGCAACGCATACGTACTTGCAATTGCAGTCCAAATTAGGAGGGAAAAAGCTAGAGATACGCAGGCACAAAGCCAAGAAGAGCAATTTTTATGTTTGTTTATCATTTATATTATTATACAATAATTCTATTCTTTTGGCAATTATTCTCCCCCTCTCTTACCGTTGCTTTTTCGTTTTATAGCCCATATCGTAAGGAAATGAAGATATTGGGATTTGAGACATCATGCGATGAAACAGCAGCTTCTGTTGTAGAAAATGGCACTACTGTTCATAGCTCTATCATTGCGACTTCAAAAGAGACTTTTTCTGCATCTGGAGGTGTCATTCCAGAGCAGGCTGCCCGCATGCAGGTCGAAAGTATCGTTCCTGTGTTACATCAGGCTTTAGACAACTCAGGTCTGACTTGTAGCGATGTAGACGCTATTGCTACTACGAAGGGACCAGGTTTGATGGGCTCTTTGCTTGTTGGAGCAACAGCAGCAAGAGTTGTGTCTTCTCTCTGGAAAAAACCTCTCATCGGCGTGCACCATACACTTGGTCACTTGTCTTCTACATGGCTGGGGCAAGCAGAGCGTTGTGCTTTTCCGTGTATTACTCTTTCGGTGTCTGGTGGTCACAGTGACATCTGGTATCGCACAAGTCATACAAAAGGTATCTGCATAGGGAAAACACAAGACGATGCTGCTGGTGAGGCGTTCGATAAAGGAGCTTCACTTCTCGGTCTTTCCTACCCAGGTGGCCCTGCTATCGCAGCTGCAGCAGAAGGTGGGGATCCACATGCATACCCATTCCCTTCCCCCTTAAAAGGTGACTCGACGTTGAATTTCAGCTTCTCTGGACTCAAGACTGCTCTCAAATATACTTTGCGAGATATGAAGTCTGATCCTCGTATTGCGGATATCACTGCATCATATCAACATGCTCTTTGCATGCATCTAACAGACCAACTTGTACAAGCAATAAGCCAGTATCCTGAAGTAAAGCAGGTCCACATCGTTGGAGGAGTTTCTGCAAATCTATATCTGCGATCACTTGTTGCAGAGAGATGTAGCATTCCAGTCATTACACCTTTACTGATAGCATACTGCACAGACAATGCTGCCATGATAGCTAGTGCAGCATTCTTTATTCACCAAGAGTCAGGAATAAAGGCATATGAAGCCTTTGAAACCTCTGCATCAAATGTCTTACTCTAAGGTCCCTAAAATGCTGTGATCACTGGAAGCAAAGCTCCAAGTAAGAGACCAACAACTCCGAGAATTGCCACGATACGGACGACTTTCTTTTGTTTCATTCGTTTTCTGCGGTAATGATCAAAACTTCTTGACTGACACTTCCAGATTGGTCCTGTAGCTGCAAACGAACGTTATACACTCCGGAACGCTCAAATACATGGATGGGAGAAGCTTCTTCACTCTGTGCACCATCACCAAAGTCCCATTTGACCGAGGTGGAATTTCCAGTGGAGCATGACATATCAAAGCTTACTCCCAGCGGCGCTTTTCCACTTACACGACTGGTACTGAAGCATGCATCGAGAACCGGCGCACGTATGACGATAGTTTTCGTCGCAGAGATCTTATCTCCTGTTACTGTAAATGCTGTAGCAGTCACTTCGTATGTGCCTGGGCTATCAAACAGATACTCTACCTGCGCTCCTCCTTGCAATGGTGTTGATAGGCCTCCCTTTCTGTCCCTACTACCAAATACCCATTCAAATCCTGTAATCTCATCTCCTGGAATGACTGTCTCTGACGCATCAAATCGAACGAGAAGAGGTGCAACTCCGTTATCTGGACTCATGCGAAATGTTACACTTGAACCTGGTGGCCTTGCATCAAGTGTAAGAGGCAATCGCAATACACTCCCTTCGGCATCTGTCGCAATAAGTGTGAGAATATAGGTGCCAGGTCTTCGGTACGTTGCTTTCAGTGTTGTGTCTGTTTGGAGAACTACCGTAGCCTTAGGAGCCTCCCAGAAGAAGTCAATAAGTGGCTGACTAGTGATGGGTGTTAGACTTACTTCTACAGGGATTTCCGCAGATAATTTATTCCCCTGAACCACTGGCATTCCTTCGAAGCGCAGATCGTTTATGGAAAGAACACTGACGACACTTACATCTTTGTACACTTTAGCGATCATACCCCCGCTAAGAGAGCGTACTTCTGCTGTTACACGATGTTCGTTAATATCTCTAAATGTGTGCCCCACCCTGTCTCCAGTAGCAACTTCCCCATCCCCAAATTCCCATTGAACTTCATGATGAGGCTCATCAGTATTTATGGTAAATATGACACCAAATGGTGGGGGACTAATGAGGTACTCTGGTTCTGTAGTTATCGATACTGGAAATGGTAACGGTAATGGTAAGTGAACAGTGATCGTTTTATCCATCTCTACTTGATTTTGGTTTTGAAAGAGGATCACTGCACGAATAGCTTCTTCACCTGTACGTAGGAATGTGTATCGTACTGATGGCTCATCTGAAACTTTGTCAATTTCTCCGTCGTTATTGAAGTCCCAGCGAACTTCGCGAATAGGATTATCTTTTGATATTAGATGTGCAATGCTAAATGTCACAGGTTCATCGACGATTGGTTTAATAGGCTTTACTGAGAATACTGCACGAGGAATAGTGATACGCATCAACACAGTTCTAGATGAACCGTCATTCATATACATGCGTGCACGAACGACAAAGACACCCTTCTTGTCGTATACAGCAGATGCAAATGGCTCAAATGTCTCATCTTCCATCTTTCCATCACCATCAAAGTCCCATTCATACTTCACAGGCTTCAAGCCTCGGACTGCAAGTATCTGGACTGACTCTTCGAGGCTAAATGTGATAGAAATTGGTGCAACTAACTCTCGTACATTTACTGGATCAGCTATATGTAAAACAAGAGCTGGTTCTTTTGGAATAGTCATAGGCACGATGACACTCATCACAATGCCTGGAAGTATTGCTACTACCACTTTAGAAATAGATATGGATTTCGACTGAAGTGTCGCATATTGGTTACGTAAAATACGCCGTATAAACATTGTTGCTATAAACGTGATTAACGTTCCAAATGATAACGTGCTCATGCTTCCTACGGATATAAGCTCTTGGTAATCTCCTTGTGGGTTTGGCAATACACCCAACAAAAAGACACACCACAGCAAGTAGATGATATATGGTGTGACGAGTAACCCAAGTATTAGATACTTCATTCCACTTGAAGCTGCAGGAGCAGATTCTTCTTCAGGGCCGATACTGTCTACACTTGGGCTTATGGGGAGATTTGGTTAGAGTATGGATTTGCTGCTCCTTCATCGAAAAGCTGCTGTAGCAAATCTTCTTCAAATACAGATGGATCTAGAGGAACTATTTCTGCCGTAGGGAGAGGTGTGTTGAGCAACTGCATAGGTATAAATGGCTTCGCATCTGCTGGAGGTACTACATCTGGAGCATTGTTATGGTCAAATATATCGACAGTTACTGAAGTGAACAAAGACTGTGCTCCTGTTTTCATTGGTACTGTAACGGTCCATTGAAGCTTACGGATGAGAAATGATTCAGCATCTATCCAGATTTGCCCTTTTGCATCAATACCAGCAAGGTCTTCTTCCGTGGTACCTGTATTGACATCTTCTCCACGGCTCTCAGCAAGTTCTGTGAGATATGCGATAAGCTTTTCATGGTCTATCTCAACATCATACCGATAGCACTCACTGCCACGAATAGAAGCGAAGCCTCGCTCTTCTGTGATCCGCACAACTTCAGCTTGTGCTTGTAAGATGCGAGGGTCTGGAGTGAGCTGAACAGGACTTACTGCTGAGTCATCTCGTGGCAGTACCCACCAAATTCCAATGAACTTCTTTAAAAGATCTTCTCGAAATAGAGTTTGGGCCATAAGCCCCGTCCAACTGTTTGCACGAAGAAAGATATCATCTGGTCCAGTGACTACCAGATCAATACTTGCCTGTAGATCTGCAGTACCTTGGAGTGCGTTCACACCAACAGTAAGAGCTATCTTTTCACCGAAGTCTTGTAATAATCCTTCTAAAGAAAATGTCCCTTTTGTCGTCTGGGCATCTTTATGCAACAACGAGAAGGAGCCTTCAGCATCGTAACGAGCAGATACTAGTTCAGCGCTTTTTAGTGCTGCCTTCTGCAAAACCTCAGCTGCTGGCAAAATATCATGGTGCTGTTGCACTGTCGGTGTGCACCCAATAAGGAGTGACAACGAGAGGAATCCGATGGAGTAGATACAGCGCTTCAACATCGGTTCATACTGTACACGATGAATCACTGTGGGCAAAGACAGAAAGGGCAATGCAAACCCCATTTTTAGTCACTACGTCTTCCTTTGAGCACCTCTGACTCAATGTCACCTGGCTCCTCCAGAAGAAGTTGGATTGTTCTACTCCTACTAGCACGTACATCTGCCCTAAGTGTAAGCGTTTTTGCTTGATTCTTTTTTAAGAAGAATGGCGGACTAAAAACAAGCCTAACACGATTATTTTGCAGTTGCGAAACAATGTTTGTCACTCGCCTCGTACCTGCTTCTAGGTACAACCCGCTTAAATCTGCATCTCGTGCAGAACCATTGTTGGTGATAGTCACTGCTGTGACACGGTGATCATCTGCACCGTCTGCCTCTATACCTAGTCGCATGACGACACGGTCTGCTCCGTAACGAATGCGTTGCAAGACCTTGGGGTACGACACTGTGATGTTCCCTTGCCTTGTGCCGACAGTCCTTTGTTGTATATCATGCTGTGCACCTCTGCGAAGGTGTACATACGCTCCAGATGTTTCTATATCATCTGGGCTCTCAATAATAAATGTATGCTCTCCAGAGAGAGAAGCATCTGGGGAAAAGTCTGCAAATATATCTATAGTTTCTGACGAACACGCAGCTACAACAAACGACCGAAGATTCAACTGTGCATAGCCCTTTCTGCTTACCTGACGACCACGTGTAAGACGCTGGTTGCCGCTCATGGCATAGACAGAGAGTACGTCGTTACTACTACCAAATCCTCGGCGACGGACTTCGATGGTATGTATAGGAACATCTGCATGGCACGATGCGTCTAGAGTTAGTGATAACATAGGCACACGCTGTGAACCAGGGGCAAAGCTACGCCCAGCCGTCTGACGTAATTCTACAGTGAGATTGCTACCAGAAGGCTGTGACAACTCAGTGCCACGTAGCACTGGAATAGCAAAATGATGCAATGAGTATGCTATAAGCAAAGAAGTGATCATGCACAAAGTATACGGTGACCTTCAATTTTAAGATAATTGCCTTATATTTATTATTGTGTTATAATGTAACAAATGAATATCAACCCCATTGAAGTAGGTGCTAGTCCTATAGGTCCAACACCAGGAATCGAAAGTATGGTAAGTCCTATAGGCGCACCACCAAATATAGCAGCACAGAGCTCTAATGTTGTAGGAAATCTTGCTACATCTATAAACGGCGCAGGGGCTGAACTTCTTGGTGCTGGTATTGGAATCTTCCTCATTGTCTATGCAACTCGCAAAGTGCTGCAGGGTCTAGGTGTAATCAAGCAGACCTAGAGACACTGACTGTATATCACGTTGTGTTTTTGGTATGGCGACATTTGGATCTGTAGAAACAGTAAGTACTGAGTTCCTATTTGCCTCAGCAACAAGGTTATCTATATGCTTCTGTGATACAGTTGATAGTAATTGGATGACAAGCCCATCGTCTTGAGAACTATACGATATACAGTGTTCTGTTAGGGTATCGACTTCAAGTATCGTACGAATACGATCAAGTTGTTGTATGATCTGATTATTGATCTCTAGGATAACAGCACACAGGTCTTCCCCTAAGCGCAATCGAGAAGCCTGCATCTTGTCTTGATCGTAGACAATGCCGAGATAGTACGTACTTGAAGACATGAGAGATCACTCTCTCATACATCTGAAACTCCTAAAGAATAAATCTCATGAAAATAGTGTCGGATGTATACACTCGAAGAACTATAAAGAATTCTCATCCTTTTAGCTAACCTAAGATGAATACCCCATATTTTAGCCATTTGTGAACACTTTATTTGTTCATAACTATCCTTTGCATATTCTGGAGCAATGTAAGGACTTCTTGGCTTAGGTTAGACGAGTACCCTACTCTGTAGTCCTATATTAGTCTGAACACATAATTTACCCATATAGTACTAGACATCACATGGGGAATCCGTACACTGCCCGAGCTCTATAAATGAGCCTATTATGGTATACGTGAAACAGTTCTCACATCACATGTCTTCTAGCGTCGTGCTCATGCACGTACTGCTTATCACCGCGTTCACGGTGAGTATGATGACACTTGGCTAATACCTAGAAGAAGAATTGATCCCTAACCAGAACAAGCGTAGCTTGCTTCCAATTTTTATGCGTGAACAATTACTTCAACCAGAGGTGATCGAAAGTCTAGCGGTTCCAGATTCTGACAACCTCCGTCTAGAACTTTTGTGCACTGGGGGAATTGGCAATAGCTATGCGATACCAGCATTGCCAATGAGAGAATCTCACTTGTATACATCTAGACGTATGATAGATAGCAGCGGTGAACATCCGAGAAACATTCTTTGGTCTAGGAGTACTTTACGTAAATGGTCTCCAGAATCTAATGAGATGGATGTAAGTAGCATTGTACATTTAATCGAACAAGATCGAAACATACTTGGTCGCAATCTAGCAAAAATGGTTGAAATCGGAATAGATGAATACCTCAGACTATATGCTGGAAAAGATCCACAAAATTGCCTAGAAAAAGATCTTTTTAGAATTTGTGAAATGATACGATTGACCAAAGATGGGCTACTCTTAGTCTTCAATGGAGACATAAGACTGGTGCCTATCTCTGATGATGCGTAAGCACTCCTTCTGCAACATGCCCAGCAGGTGCAGGATCACCGTCGTCAGGCTCAAGAGTGATGACGACTTTTGTGTATCCTGTTAGGTTCTTGTCTGTTTCAAACTGAATGAAGTGTCGTACATCTCCGAAGCGGCTCTTTGCATGACCTGTGCTGATGACATCTCCATCTTTGATGATCCACCCCTCGTAGAAGTATCCATCTTCCGGACGTTTAATATTGAGCTGAGCTGTGTGAAGAGAGGCACCATCTGCATATACATGCACCTGTGCAACACCATTGGCAATAGCTGCTTCTACTCCCGTTAGAGACCCAATGGCAAACCATTCTTCTTGCCCATGTTTGAGGTCTGCTACCTTTCCCCCTGTAGGCATAGGCTTGCGGATCACCTCGACATTATCGACGCCATTAAATCCGACTTCAACATCGACTGTATCTCCACATGCAGAGAGCAGGAGTACAAAAGCCAGCGCTCGGAAGATCTTCTTCATAAGAACGTACTATGTTATGTACTCTACCATAAGAATCCTGGAGCACGAGAGCGAATCTTGTTCCTTTCGAGTTTAGCATTGTGGTCCACTCTGGCTGCAAGCACTTCGTAGAGCGGCGCTTCTCGTCGGTAGATACGTGCAAAGGTATCTGCCAGATCTATGAAATCCTCTACATTTGGCGATAGGGCTATGAAGTGGGTGTTCTTTGTGATGGCATCCGCAAAGCCACGTAAGAGTACATCGACTTCTTCTCGACGATCATCTACAGATTTGCGACCACCTCTATCGAGTTCTATAGCGATGATACCACCCATAATTCCAATGTCATTAAACCCACCAAGTGATAAAGCATGTTCGTAGTCCTCAATCGCACCTTGTGTTTCACTTTGAAGATTGCGCAGAGCAGCGCGCCTCTTCCATGCCCGAGCATCTTCTCCGTTCCTTTTGAAGTACTCCGCAATAGCATCATTTGCTCTGCCATACTTACCCATATCTGTAAGGATCTCTGCCCTACTAAGTTGTAAGTCTCTTGCAAAGAGCTCACCCGAAGCTCTGTTGAACCAGATCATAGCAGCCTCAGAGTCCCCTGCTGCTTGCGCATGACGCCCTACAGATGATAGTACTAGATACCCTCCTTCAAGGATTGCGAAAGTAAGAAATATAATAGCTATTACCATCTCTGTGTGTCGTGCGATATACGCTGGAGCTCGCTTTGCCTTAGCCCACTCTATGCGACTTGCTAGTACTCCAAGGAGTAACCAAAAGAGCATCGCTATAGAAACGAACTGCATGTTATAGTCTATGAGGTTGTGTGCCAGAGATCCCGCTAAGGCTACGCTAAGGAGTACACCAAAAGAGGCATGGTGTGGCCGTATAAATTCCTTTTTAAACTCTCCCTGTAAACCAGAGAGCATAACAGATCCAAAGAGCACGAGAAGTGCAATAGCAACAGGCCAACCACGTTCGGCAGCAGCTTTTAGAAACACATTGTGTGGATGGTCTGATGTTGCTAGGACAGTAGTTTGGAATCGAGGTTGTACAAATCTGAAACTATACGGACCCCAACCAAACAGCGGCTTCTGGTTTGCTAGTGCTATAGCTTGCACCCAGAATTCTTGGCGCTCAGACACAGAGGATACACCTTCGTCTGCTGAGAACGTTACCTTTTCATTTACGGATATCACGTCATGTACGCGTTGCCTGAGAGCATTGGCAGCGCTGAAGTATGTCAGTGCAACAAGGAAGATGCCAGCTGTAACTGCAAGAACCTTTTTCCATGGAAAAGACTTTTTGAAGATGAAACCGTATAACGCTCCAAGTAGTACAAGCTGGCCACACAGTGCGATAGTTGCTCCGCGTGAGTAACTCAAGAAGAACGAGCCAAGCACGATGCCAACAGCGACACACCTTACCGCTGTATCTATGACTGTTTGCCTGTCCAGTTTAACAAAGCTCCACCCGCGAAATGCCCAGTAATAGACAAAAGGCCATGTCAGAAGTACAAAGTTGCTCCATGCATTTGGCCAGTAGTCAGTATGAAACCTCGCATCAAAGAATGTACCAACAAAGCGGTTTACTGGTTGCAATGTGTAGACAGCAAATCCGATACCACATGCAGTAAGTGTTACTATCGCAATAGTACGAATGAGCTGAAGAAGAGTCTTATCGTAGAGTCTTTTATTCTGCGATGCCGTAAGTCGAACGACCCAAAGAAAAAGTAGTCCACAGGCTCCTGTTCGTAAGAGTTCGTCGAACCCATAATTTTGCGTACTTGAGAATGCAAAACTTATGAAGGTCCAACATATGAGAAAAATAACTGGTGCCCACAGCGCAAGATGAACACTGTCTTTTGCGTCTGTCCTCTTGAGAGTTTTATGAAGAAAGATAGTAAGAGCAAAAACAGCGCCAGCAAATATCCATGTTGACTCAAGACTCTTGCCTCCTTTCCAAAGAACAGCAAAAGCAATCAGGGCAAAGATCCCATGGATGATATGATCTGTGGTGAGCGGTTTTCGAAGAAACTGCATGCTGCTATTTTGTCATATATGATCGGTAAAAGCACGTACATTGATCCTGTCAGTAGGTTGATCTTATGATAACCTGTAGGTACTAGCAGTCCGTCTACGTTCTGAGGAACTTCGGACGGGTGAATGACTCAATAATTGATTATTCTGGTAAGATGTTTGTACAGTGCCGACCCTCCTACGCTGAAGCTTCGAAGGGCAGGCGTGGCGGCCCGCCTTCGTCCGCTGCGGCGGACTTCGGACGGGTGAATGACTCAATAATTGATTATTCTGGTAAGATGTTTGTACAGTGCCGACGTGGCGGAATGGTAGACGCGCACGCTTCAGAAGCGTGTAGGAGTATTCCTGTGAGAGTTCAACTCTCTCCGTCGGCACCAATTATTAATTCAGCTCTATTCTAAGCCATAAATAGGCTATTGAATTGTTGCTGAATTTCAAGAAGTAGGCATAATTATATCTATGGTCTTACAGGGAGTTGATTTCAATGGCATGGGAGAATTAGAAAGAGCTGAAATCTCTGAATTGTGGCATTATGGAGACGAGGTAACTAGAAGAAACATCTTTGATCGACTATATGGAGAAGCTGAGTCTGGGCTTGTTGAGGCTAGAGCAAATGTAAATGGAGGTACTACTAGTGAATTTGATGCTGAGATGCTGCAAATAAGTCAGAATGCACTTGATGGGAATCGAAGAGTGATGGGAAATCTTCTTGAAAATGCTCCAGGACTTACCAAAAAGAAGGCTGCTGAATGGACAAGGTACATGAGTGATAGACAAGAAGGATTTCGTAGAAACTTTGATCAAGCTATAGAAGTGACAAACAGAGTTGCAGATCGTCTCGAAAGTCTAGGGACTCCTTTTGATTTTACTGATATGGAGCAGTTTACTATATTTCAATCAAGCATAGGTGAAGCTAGAGAAGCAAATGACAGTGAATTGGCTGTAATAGAGAAACTGAGAAATAACCACCCAAGAGCTGCTGAACGGCGAGAGTTTCTGGTGCAGGACAACAAATATCTGAGACAAGCGTCAAAAGACTATACTCAAGCTAAAAAACAGTTCCCACTTAAAGAAGCATCTATACAAACGAATCAAGCGATGCGGAAATTTAGAGACCATAAATCCTTGGACGATTGCAAAACATTTTATGAGGTTCGAAGTTTTCGTGAAACTCTTAAAAGTGCATGGAATACGAATGCACAGGAATCTGAGATCATCGATGAGCTAAAATTTGAGCACCCACAGAAGGAAAACAGACTAGATACGCTACAAGCAAACTATGAGGTTCTACAGCCTTTAGGAAAGCCCACAGAAGAAAGATTTAGCATGCTGAAGCAAACAACTCCTGAGATAGAGCTCGTTGACGATATGGAAGATCGTTTTGCTGCTGTCATCGAAGGGCGTCGTCCTGAAATGGAAAAAGCTCAAAAGATTGCATCTGACATAAAAGCTGCAATGAAAGAAGATCCTGACCCCATAAAGCTCTACCTGACAGAGATGGGCGCAGTACCACTACTCAAACGTCCAGATGAAGATGAGCTTTCGTATTTATTCGAACAGTCAGAACTTGCACGAAGGCAGCATGCTCTCACCTCTCCATTTCTTGTTGAGCGAGCCATCTCTATGATAAACAGAGTACGAGATGGAACACTCCCCGCTGAGCGAACCATGGAGATAAATGCTACAAAGGGTCAGCTACTGCGATATGGAGCATCTGAAGAAGAAGTAGCTGAACTTAAGAAAAGAGAATATCCTGGAGTAAATCCTGTGGCTGCAATGGAACGCTACGAAGGCCATATGAAACTAATACAGAAACTACAAGAAAGATGTAAATCCAACTATACGACTATGCGATCTGCACAAAGTGCTGAAAAGGGAGTGAAAGCTAAGGAAGCACGAGATAGTGACCTTCTGAAAATCTCTATGTTACTCGATGAGATGTCGATACGACGCGATAAGTTTGAGCCGCACATTAAGTCTCTCAAAGAGATACTTTCTAGAATGGAAACTCTTCAATCTGCAATTGAGATTACAGACAAAAGTTATGGCCCAGGAGGAAGAATGCAGTACCCGAAAGATCAGATCACTCTTACCGAATCTATAGTCTCACCACCTGGAGTGCGACGTGCTATAAAGGGAAGAGTAGTGATGCAATCTGCTGGTAAAGATGTTGAGCGAACAATTGTCACAGACTACTCTGGAGAATTTGGAAGACTACAAAAACCAGCTGCTCATGCAGTATTCAAAAGTGGATCGAATTCGAAAGGTGCTGCTGCAGACCCTGCTCGCATAGAGGCAAAAAGAGTCATGGAGCAAGAACTTCAAACTCTTGTTGAAATGACACAGCAAACACCTGAAGAGCTCCGAGTATGGATGGAAAAGTATGACAAGATTGTTAAATTGAATAGTCGAGTTTCTGATGAGCGTGTTACTGCTAACTTACGTCTAGTCATTCACAACGCAAAGAAGTACAGACATAGAGGACTTGATTTTCTTGAACTGATCCAAGAAGGAAGCGCAGGACTTTTGCGTGCAGAGACAAAGTTTGAGCCAAGAAAGGGGTTTAAGTATTCAACATACGCAACATGGTGGATCAAACAAGCATGTGGTCGCGCTGTTGCAGACCATGCTCGACTCATCCGTATCCCCGTTCACAACATAGCTGTATTTAAACACATCAAAACGATAAATGACGACTACCTCAACACACTAGGACGGGACGCAACTACGGAAGAGATTCATGCCAAGCTTCCAGAGCTCATGGCAAAGCCACCAGACTTCACTACTCTGCAAGAGCTACGCACTATTTGGAAGAATCCTTCCTCTCTCGATGCTCCTGTTGGAGAAGATGGTGGATCTTCTACTGGAGACTTTGTAGCTGATAATAAAAGTAGTGCATCTATGAGTGCAGCGGAAAACAGATTGCTTGGTGACCAATTCGATACGCTACTACGCAATGTCGATAAACGAAGTGGAGACATCGTTAAGCTGCGCTTTGGGCTCGCTAGTAAAGTTGTCATTTCTGTGCAACGAAAGGTTTTTATCGAGTTTTTGACTTCGAAAGCAGGCACTGTAGGAGAGCGTGAAGGTGACTCCCCTGCTGGCTTTATCACCATTGATGGCATAGCGATTATTGAAAGTGATTTTGTACAAGCGGAAGGAGAATATGACGTTTCCGACATTGAAGATGCTTACCTTGAAACAGATGAGACTATCGAGAACTCTACTCTTGAAGCAGTCGTTACTACTGCTGCCGACGAGCCAGAAGGTACTACTGACCAGCAAGATGAAGAGCCTGCTGAAGAACTAGATTCGACTGGGAATACAATTGACGAGAATACGATCACATTTACAATATCTGGATACCCTTGCACTCTTGAACAAACTGGAAAGCTCCACGGCGTAACTCGAGAGCGCATACGTCAGATAGAAAAGAAGGCACTCAAAAGACTAACTGCAGATGCAACTCGCACTGGAATGGAAAGCCACTTTGAGCCAGAGGGTGCTAAAGACGACGATGAACTCTAATACAACTTCAACGTCACATTACTCGGTGTTGAGATAGTTGTATCTCCTGTTGCGTTACTCAGTTTGACGTTCACTGTTTCTCCACCATCTGAAAGTACATCTTTGTAAATAGTAATGTTGAACCATTTGCGAGACTCTCCATCGCGGAAGATCAGTGTGCTGTCTGCAGTTTCGTAGTCAGTGCCAGCACCTGCAGAACCTGGGATAGTTTCGTAGTGAACGCTTGCTTCACCTTTTGCTCCTCCAGTGCGGTTTACTGTTATGGTAGCAAAGCCATCTGATTCTGTTCCTTCATAGCTAGAGTTTTCGAATCGGAATGCTCCTTCATTATATGTTCCAACTTCGTTATCAAAGATCTTGAGCACAGACGTAGAGACAAGGCCAAGCTCAGAACCCCCTGTCGGCAGAGTTAATGATAGATTTACTGTCTTATTTCCTCCGATAGAGCTGTTATCTTCTATGCCTACGGTAAATGTCTTCGATGTAACTCCATTGCCAAACTCGAGAACTTCACTTGTTTTTGAATAATCAATACCTGTCTGTGCTGTTCCATCGGTCATAAGGTACTTTACTGATGCCGAACCTTTGCTTCCTCCTATTCTTTCTATGGTTACAGTAACATCACCTTGGTCCTCTGATGCACTGTACTCCATTGCGCTAAATACGAAACTCCCCTCCTCTGGACCCGAATTACTCACTGCTGCTGCAGACGAACTACTTGCAGACTCATCATCTCTAATAGTGACTGTTACTTCTGTCGGCGTCGAGAAGCCTGCACCACCTGTAGCATTTTTGATGATAAGATTAATGGTCTCGTCATCCTCTTGATCTGTATCATTCTTGATACCAATTTCTATCGTTTTACTTGTCTCACCGTCATTGAACTGCAATGTACCAATTATCGGTTCATAGTCTATGTCTTTTGTGGCTGTACCATCGCTCGTCTCATACTCGACAACGACCACCCCCGTCTTTCCTCCTGTACGTACGACAGTAACTCGTGCTGTTTCTTCGTCCTCATCTACAGAATAATTATCTGTGGTAAACCTGAGCATCCCTTCTGGACTGACTGAGGATACAGAGAATTGAGAAGACTCAGAAGACTGAGAGGAGGATGAGCTGCTGGATCGTGTACGTGTTCGAACCGATGAGGAGGAGGATGCTTCTGGCGTGATACCAAGGACATCATTACGAAGACGCTGCAATAGAACTGCTGCTTGCCCCCGAGTAAGATTTTCATTCGGCTTAAAGGTTCCATCATTAAACCCTGTAATAATACCAAGGTCATACATCTCCCCTATTGCATCATCATAGTATGATCCTGAATCTACATCTGGAAAAATGGTGGAGCCAAGTAGACTTGCACCAAGACTGGTACCGACTACTCCTACGAAGGTACCCATAGCAAAGACGCCAATATAAATATGTCTCTTATTCATTAATCTAGTATAATAGCGTTTATCTTTAATGCAAAATTAAATATTTTTGTCTTATGGCCTGCAAGATTTAAGACCTAAGCTATACATAATTACGCTATAAAATAATGGATTTTGTTGGCACTCTATTCTTTAGAGTGCTAATCTGCTGCAGATTCATAATCTTCCCAAATTTTAGCTATGTCTACTATCCCTGAACTAGCGGTTACTGTCTCCCCCATAGGAGATCACGTACTTGTCATCCCAATAGAAAAGGAACAAATTACTGCTTCTGGAATCGTCATACCAGATACTGCCAATAGTGAAAAGACTGGCCAAGGTGTTGTCGTTGCCCTTGGAAGTGGTGGCATAGGAAAAGACCAAGGCAATCCTCATGACTACCTTAAGCTTGGCGACACCATCATTTATGGTAAGTACGCAGGAAATGACCTCAAGCTTAAAACAAAGAATGGTAAAGAGGTCGAAGTCAATGTCATGCGATTGGACTCTGTCCTTGGTGTCGTTTCGTAAAGTAAATATTCTTTTAGTAATTTTCTTCATTCTTATCATGTCAGCAAAACAACTACTATTCGGTAAAGAAGCACGAGAGAAGATCCTTGTAGGAGTCGAAAAGCTTGCCGCAGCGGTTCGTGCAACTATGGGACCTAAAGGTCGTAATATTCTACTAGAAAAGAAATATGGTGCACCAACTGTTACCAAAGACGGTGTATCTGTCGCTAGAGAAGTAGAACTTGAAGATCCATTTGAAAATATGGGTGCCCAACTTGTAAAAGAGGCAGCAACAAAAACTAATGATGCTGCTGGCGATGGCACAACAACAGCAACTGTGCTCGCTCATGCTATTATGTCTGCAGGTCTCAAGCATCTTTCCAGTGGTAGTAACGCAATTTCTATAAAGCGTGGCATAGATAAAGCTGTAGTTGTAGTGACGACTGAGCTCGACGGCATGAGTAAAGATGTGTCTAGCCCAGACGAGTACAAAGCTATCGCAACTATCTCTGCGCAAGACGAAGAGGTTGGAGCGGTCATCGCTGAAGTCATAGATGAAGCAGGAAAAGACGGCGTCATTACAGTAGAGGCAGGCCAAACTCTGGGCATCGAAAAAGAATTTGTTGAAGGTATGCAGTTCGACAACGGATATATCAGTCCATACTTTGTGACAGATACGAGCAGAATGGAAGCAGTGTTTGAAAACGCTTCTATCCTCATAACCGATAAAAAGATTGGTTCTATCCAAGAGATCCTCCCACTACTTGAAGGACTTGCACAGAAAGGAAAGAAGGAGATCGTTATACTCTGCGAAAATATAGAAGGAGAGGCACTTGCGACTCTTGTCGTAAATAAACTCCGCGGTACATTCTCTGCTCTTGCTATCAAAGCTCCAGCATTTGGTGACCGTCGCAAAGACATCCTCAAGGACATCGCAGCACTAACAGGTGGACGTCTCATCTCTGAAGAGATCGGGCTCAAGCTTGAAAATGCGACTGTGGAAGATCTGGGAACTGCTCAAAAGATTATCTGTACGAAAGATCACACAGTCATCATTGACGGAGCAGGAGACAAGAAAGATATCGAAAGTCGGATTGGAGAAATAAAGGTTGCTATAGAAAGCAGCAAATCCGAATTTGATGTACAGAAGCTGCAGGAGCGCCTTGCTAAACTTAGTGGCGGTGTTGCAGTTATCCGAGTAGGTGCAGCGACAGAAGTAGAGCAGAAGGAGAAGCAACACCGTGTTGAAGACGCACTCAGCGCTACGCGAGCTGCTGCTGATGAAGGAATAGTTCCGGGAGGAGGCACAGCATACATCCGCGCGATAAGCACACTGGAAACTCTCAAACTTGATAACGAAGACGAGCAAGTCGGTGTCGAGATCGTAAAGGAGGCTCTCATCGCTCCACTCTTTAACATCGCTACAAACGCTGGTGCAGCTGGAGATGTAGTTGTCGATAAGGTGCGTCATCTCAAAGGTAATGAAGGGTACAATGCTCTTACGGGAAAATATGAAGATCTTATGAAAGCTCGTGTTATCGACCCGAAGAAAGTAACACGTAGCGCTCTTGAAAATGCCGCTTCTGTAGCGAGCATGTTCCTCACTCTTGAGGGTGCTATCTGTGACATTCCTCAGAAAGAAGCTGCTACCGCTATGTCCGATGGTGGCATGGGAGGCATGGGAGGTATGGGGATGATGTAATGTACTGTGAAATATTGGAATACTGGACTACTGGACTACTGGAAGAATGCCAGTATCCAGTATTTCATACCAATTCCATTTCAAAAGATAACAATGGTCGTTTAACCATTATGTTCAGAAAGAATGCCTCGTAGCCCCGCACCAAAACACAGCCGACTGGTGCGGGGCGAAGTGGTATCAGTTATCCTAATATTCACGTACCTCTGTAATACAACGTGTACTTCGGATCAATGAGATGCTGGTATGGCTTAGCACACTCCCACGGAGTGGTGTGTACATCGAAGTTTAATACAGACTTGGTTTCATATTCTAAGTCTGGAGAGATAACTTGATGTAGTACTATGAGTTCAGCTGTATGGAGATTGTGTACGAATGACTTCTGAAATTCGGGCCTGTCGCTATTCAACAAATAGGGAAGCTGGAAAAATATTGGTCCCATGGGAGAATGGTCTGTATACGCATACGGTTGTGCACCTATTGAACCGAGAAACATGTACGTGTCTTTGCCACAGGCTTCAAGAATACCATCTATCGCCTGCGCAGTCGTTACTGCTTTCTCTTTTTCACTCTTCAAGCCAGTGAGATTCGCACTGAAGTTTGTTTGATGAATTTGCGTGATGCCAATTGCACTGAATGAAAGAATGCTTAACATGAGCAATTTAGCGCTTTTTCTATACCAGTGCATTCTTGTACTGCGCATTGCCACCACTGCAATGGCAGCGTATCCGGGAATGGCAAAAGCAAAGTGATGATTGTAATACTGCCCACCGATGCCCACCGCAAGGCTCAAAAGAAATATGGCAACGCAGATTGCAACACCATTGCCCATGGTCCAGGTTAGTAGATGATTCTTACGGTGATGCATGAATGAACTTATGAGTGAGACAATCATGATGAAATACAAATACTTGGAATACCCTTCAATGTCATACACTAAGCTCCAGATATTTTGTGCTCGTTCAAAGAGTGGTACATGCGAATGAGAAGAAATATGTTTCCCCAACATTTCTGGAAGATATACTGTGAGGTACGGATGCAGGAATCCGAGAAATGCCATGAGGAGCGTTCCTATCAATGCAGCAAAAAAGAGAGGCTTTATGCAGCGCTCGAGCGTTTGCTCCCATGAACGATTCAGCAGCAAACTCGCTGCAAGTATCGATAACAGAAATGGCTCTTTTAAACCAACTGCTGCGAGTATAGACAAGGTTGCAATTGCCAGTTGCACTTTTGTAAATCGAGGTCGAGCCAAGACTACTACCCACACATAGAGAATGCCAAAAAATGCTCCAAATGATTCCACCTGATATTCTCCGCTCCTTTGAGCTGAATAGAGTGCAAACAGTGTTCCTATGAGTAGCCCTGTACCTGTGTAGAGCAATCGTGATTGCTGATTGAGTTTTCGAGACTCGTGTGATGCAATGGATGCGAAAAGAAATGGAATACCAATGATACATATTCCCTGAAGTATATGACCAAAAATGACTGTATCGGTCATCCAAATAGACAGTGCGCTCAACAGAAAGATGCCAGGTGGTTTCGATTCCCACAGATCTACATAGGGAACCAGACCGTTGAGAATTCCACGTCCTACTGCCCAATACATAGGGGAATCTACTGTATATGCCCCAGAAAATTCATACGCAACACGATTTCCTAGCTTGATCATCGCGATGTACATTGCATAGAAAACTATTACAGATAGTAAACCGGTACACACATGCGAAGCGAGTAGTCGCTTTCGCTTTGGAAGCTTATAGTACAGACTCTCTAAAGAATGTTGAGAGCTGCTGTCTATATATGGAAGAATGAACCAATACAAAAGCGCTACCAACAAAAGCATGAGTAGTATATTCACTGGATCACGAACACTGCTATGGGCCTTTAAGCCAGTATACCAGCCTGTATCCCGCACACGAACTTCTAGAGTATTTACTCCAATAACAAGGCTTTCGCGGAGATTGATAGTCCGTCCACGAAATCTATCGCAAAATGGCTGAAACCCTGGTACAAAGTTATCGTTCACTTTTATGTATTCTATACAGTCATCTGGGATGAACGTATAGAACGTTGGCGAGAATGTATTTCTTTGGAACTCTGTTTTCACAACGTAGTACTTCGACGGAAAGACCTTGGCATAAAATGGCAAGGTAGTAGATTGAACGCCAGCCCCATCAAACTGCACTGTTGTCTTCACTGCCATCGGTCGCACAGCACCGTAAGTAATTGCCAGACATATCACTCCTGTTAGAGCAATATTGATTCGTCGTAGATGATATGATTTGTCTATTTTTTTAGACATTATGTGTGTGTGGTGTGTGTATGAATTTATATGTCCTTCTTTTCGATAGGGATGACGTCACCCCGTTTTACATCGTGCTCAAGCAGATAATCTGCAAGGAAGTTTTCGATGATGTCTAGTATGGCTCGGCGCATCTCACGAGCACCAAACTCAATGCTATACCCTTGTTTCACGATCTCCACGATGACATCTTCTGCGATCCGGATCTTGTAGCCTTTCTTTTCTTCTATGTCTGTGACGATACCGTCAAGCATAAGAAGTGCTACCTTGATGGCATTTTCGATAGTCATGGGGTAATACAATATGACTTCATCAAATCTGTTTACAAACTCAGGTGTGAAGATCCTCTGTTCTAATATCGTATCGACCAATGCGTCCTTGAAGTCCTCTCTGCTTTTTTGCTGGTTCTCTTTTATGAAGTCTCGGATGAAGAGTGCACCAGCATTTGACGTAGCGATGATGATCGTGTTTTTAAAGTCTGTCTTTACACCCCGACTATCGCTGAGCATTCCTTCGTCGAGGATCTGCAGAAATAGATTAAGTACTTTGGGGTGAGCCTTCTCTATCTCATCTAAGAGGATCAGTGAGAACGGATTGTCTTGTACCTGTTTCGTGAGGAAGCTCTGTGCAGTAACACTTGGATCTGGGTCTCCTACGATACCTATGGTGGACTCCTCACTTCCGTATTCGTTCATATCTACTCGGATAAGAGCATCTGCAGAACCAAAGTATTCTTTTGCAAGGATCTTCGCTGTGTAGGTCTTACCCACACCTGTTGGTCCAAGGAAGAGAAATGTTCCCATTGCTCTTTTTCCTGCGTTGATGTCCAGTCGTGCTCGCTTGAGTGTATTTACCAGCGCATCGATAGCTACTTCCTGACCGATGACCGTAGTCTGCAGTTTCTCTGCAAGTGTTACCAGTTTACTTTTCTCATCTTTCGACACTTCAGAGATGTCCATGTGTGCTTTGAGCGATATAGCTTTGCGAATGTGCTCTTCATCGACCACCTTGAGTCCGTCGTTCCGTGTAGCAACCATAGAATCACTCAAGATGTCTATTGCCTTTCCTGGGAGTCCGCCCTTATTGATGTACCTCTTTGTAAGATCCAGTAGTAGGTTCAGTGTGCGGTAGGTCAGAGTCACTCCATATTTTCTTTTAAGCTTGAAGTATTCTACGTAGAGTGCTGCAAGTGTCTCGTCATCTCCCGTGTCGTCGATGTAGAGCTTCTCAAACATGCTATCGAGTGTAGGGTCTACTTTCACATACGTGTGATAATCTTCTGGTGCTGCTACTGAGCAGATCGTTATGTTTTTACTTTGTAAGAATTTGGTAAATACACTACGCAAGTTTCCTTCTGCAGACCGTAGAAAGACGGCTATGTTTGGAACAATAAGAAAAAACTTACCAGACTTTTCCGCTTTAGCTAGGGCTCGAAGCAATACCTTATCTGCATGATCCACTCCAGAAAGTAGCATCTCTGTATTGAGAACTACGATACGTGTAAGCGGCAACCCCTTCGACATCTCCTGCTTGCGTAGCAGTGCAGTTACGTTCTCGATCATGGTGTGGCGACCTACTCCTGTCTTTCCAATGAATAAAGCATTCCGCTGTGAAGCACGTGAGATTATCTGTACGGTACTTTCCAGTTCCTTCTCATGCATGATGACACCACGCTTTTCCTCTCTCCAAATGACAGAACCACTGATATCTTCTGTGATGACATCTAGATCGTTGGTGTACCCCTGAGACCATGAACGTCCTATGGTACCAAAGCTACGAACAAGTTGCTGTGGTTCCCAGAACTTTTCTACTATGTCTACCTGCTTATGGAACTTCTCCCACCTGAGGATCGTTTCAAGGTCATCGATAGAGATATCTAGCTCATTCATGAAGTCTGTGAACACTCCTTTTCGTCTGAAGAATGCAAGCAAGACAGCGTTGGATGCGATGCGACTTTCTTCAAGTTCTTTTGCGATGTCTGCGACTTCGGACATAAACGGTAAAACGAGTTCCTTTTTATCAACACTCGACAAACACGCTGCAATAAACGCCTTTGGTGTCGTCCCCATCTGGGCAAGGATAAACTTGCCTCGAGTCGTATGAGCAGCAGCTTTTAAAAGTTTTGGCAGTGTGATGTGACCTCTTCCATGAAGATGGCTTACCATCTCATACGTCACATAGCACCCGAGATTTGATTTTGAAAGAACCTTCTCTTCGTCATCAATGAGCTTATGTTTTATGAACAGACTCTCTATATGAAATCCAAATGCGATCAGTGCGATGATGATACCAAGGAGGAGATACTTTCCTGACGTATATGAACTAAATCCAAGTGGTACGAGAGCTGCAGTGTACACAATGATGGAGAACCAACTCACAAAGACTCTATGCAAGATGAGTCCTGCATATGCTCTTGTGGGCCGTACGTTAAAACTACATTCAGACATGTATACCAACGGAGTAACCAATGAAATACATATACCCAAGTCCTATCACTGCTACGGGGTAAAGAAACCAAAGACCTAAGTATATGAAGAATCCTACAAACAATATGATCTGAATTGCTAAGCTAAAAGCGAGAGCAATCGTTCGAATGACAAATCCAATAACACGCGTCGTGATGTTGAGTGTAATTGCCTGTGCCCAGCGTTCGAGGTTAAAACCTGGGTGATCATTTTCATCTGTGATGCTCTTCCACGGAGAGAGTAAAGTCATGAGCAAGTGCTTGATGGAGAGAATCTCCAACCATGCCCCTGCATATGCTCCGTACATCCGGAGAATCCGCATCGGCTGCTCGTAAAAATACCATGGCAGCATGGAGCCCACGAGTAGTCTCGGCATCACCCAGAAGATTTGAAATATTCCTAACATATATATGGGGTAATCATCTGATTATAGCAGAAAAACAGCTTTTTGACATGTTCGTAGATTGGACAGATTGTGTTTATGTGTTTTATTAGTAGTTTGAGGATTGTTCTGTGTTGTGTGTTCATTAGCAACTGAGCATTGTAACCTAGAACTCAGAACTCAGAACAGAAAAACTATAAAAGATATACAACACCAAAAGATTTCTCTACAGTTAGAGATCTATGAAAGGTCAGTTCATCGTTATCGAAGGCCCAGACGGTAGTGGTACTACACGTCACAGTCAGATGCTTGCAGACAATCTCCGTAAGAGTGGTACTGAAGTGATACTTACTGCAGAACCTACCGAAGGATCTATCGGTAAACAGATTCGTAGCATGCTACACAGTTCTAGCATGCCTCCGCCCGATGCTGTACAACTCCTTTTTTGTGCAGATAGAGCTCAGCATGTCTCTGAACTCATCATCCCTGCGCTTGAGCAGGGGAAGACTATAGTTTGCGATAGGTATGCGCTCTCTACTATCGTGTATGGAAAGACGCTTGGTCTCGATGAGAAATGGTTACTAGCAATCAACAAAGCATTCCCAACTCCAGATCTTACAGTTGTCACATTGCCTCCTGTAGAGGTATGTATAGACCGCGTCGGCCGAAGAGATACGCAAGATATGTTTGAAAATGAATTATTTATGCGCCGAATATACGAAGGATATGAGCGAATAGAAGAACCATCGACTATCTTTGTCGATACCTCTGGAGAAAAAGAGGATGTTGCTCAACATATATTTGAGATCGTTTCTGAGCATCTAACACCAATTTCACGAGAAACGATTGCGAACATTTAGCTGCTAACAGTACTCTAGAGCTATGTCCGCTACTCTCCTCTCCGGCAAGGATGCTTCTGCAGCAGTATTGCAAAGCTTAGAAAGTGACATCGCATCTCTTGATCCGAAGCTTGTTGTCGTACAAGTAGGGGAAGACCCTGCCAGCAGTAGCTACATCAAACAAAAATTCAAAAGCTGCCAATCTGTTGGCATGCGTAGTGAGCACAAACATATGCCAGCAACGACAACTCTTGACGAACTGATGCATGAAATAGTAGCCCTCAATGCAGATCCAGATGTTTCTGGCTTCATTGTTCAACTACCACTACCCGCACACTTAGAAAAACATGTTCCAGACATCATCAAATCAATAGAGCCTCGAAAAGACGTAGATGGATTTGGTGCATACAATCTTGGAAAGATGTTTCTCAATAAAGATTTTGAGGATCTTCCACCTGCTACACCATCGGGGATCATCCTTCTTTTAGATCATTATAACATCGATGTTGCAGGCAAACACGTCGTCGTAGTGGGTCGCAGTAATATCGTGGGAAAGCCAGTCTCTATGATGCTTCTGAACCGCAGCGCAACAGTGACGATATGTCACAGTAAAACAAAAGATCTCGGTACGATTACACGGCAAGCAGATATTCTCATTGCTGCAGTAGGACGACCGAAGATGATTACAGCAGATATGGTAAAAGATGGCGTAGTCGTCATCGATGTTGGCATGAATAGAACCGATGATGGCCTCTGTGGTGATGTAGATTTTGATGCAGTTGCTGAAAAAGCGAGTGCTATTACGCCCGTTCCTGGGGGCGTAGGCCCTATGACTGTCGCCAGCTTGATACGTAATTGTGTACGAGCGGCACAGCGTCAGGAGTAGGGTACTCTTGGAAGAATTTAGGCGTTACTCGGTAGATAATTTTGCTTGCAAATTTAAAGATCTTCTATAGAATATCTCTGTGGAAAACGACCTTCCGCCAACTATTTCGGCTTTAACGGTACTGTTCCGTCGAGGCTTCTTTTCTCTATAATTTATGTGTGGAATTATCGCAATCTCTGGAAAGAACGATGTGATCCAAGATCTCTACGATGGACTTATTTTACTACAACATCGTGGACAGGATGCTGCAGGGATCATGACATATGATAATCAGTTTCACCTAAAGAAGAGCAATGGAATGGTTCGAGATGTATTTCACACCAAGTCACTGTCTCGCCTTCGTGGCAGCATGGGGATTGGCCATGTGCGTTACCCGACAGCTGGCTGTAGTAGTGAGTTTGAAGCGCAACCATTTTTTGTAAATACGCCATATGGCATAGCACTCGCACATAATGGAAATCTCACAAACTATAAAGAACTTAGTAAAGAGCTACTCGAAAAGGAATATCGTCACTTGAATACAAATTCAGACTCCGAGATACTACTCAATGTATTTTCTGTAGCGCTCAAGGATCAAAAGCCAACAAAAAAACTCACTCCTGGTCAAGTATTTGGAGCTGTAAAAACAGTATTTGCAAAGTGTAAGGGAGCGTATTCAGCTGTTACTCTTGTTGGTGGTCAAGGTATCGTTGCATTCCGAGACCCGCATGGTATCCGCCCTTTACAAATAGGTAGGCGAAAGCTAAACGGAAAGGAGGAATATATTATCGCTTCTGAGAATACTTCATTTAAAGCTCTCGACTTTGAATTTATTCGAGACATTAAACCAGGTGAGGCTGTCTTTATAGACAGAAATAATAAACTACACACAAAGATATGTATAAAAGGAAAGCCGCACCCTTGTATTTTTGAATGGATATACCTTGCTGCTCCTGACTCAATGATCGATGGTGTCAGCGTCTATAAAGCACGGGTTCGCATGGGAGAATATCTGGCTAAACAGATTAAAGATGCAGGTATTAAGATCGACTCTGTTATTCCTATACCAGATACAGGAAGACCTATGGCTACTGGAGTAGCTGATAAGCTGAAAGTTCGTTACAGAGAAGGTTTTGTGAAGAATCGATACATAGGACGTACTTTCATCATGGCTGGACAGCATATGCGCAAACGTAGCCTACAATTCAAACTTCACCCAATTGACCTAGAGTTTAAAGGGAAGAATGTTCTTCTTGTCGATGATTCTATCGTACGTGGAAACACAAGTAAGAAGATCGTAGAGATCGTTCGAAAGGCAGGTGCTAGGAAAGTCTACTTTGCTTCTGGCTCACCTCCAATTATAGGGCCTGACCCTTATGGCATAGATCTTCCTACAACGACTGAACTTATAGCAGGACACAAAAGTATTGAGCAGATTCGAAAGTTTATAGGAGCTGATGAGTTATTCTATGCATCTATTGAAGATACACGCAAAGCAGTACAAAGAGGAAATCCTAAAATTAAGAATTTTAGTGAGGGCTGTTTTACAAAAAAGTACCCAACAAAAGAAGTAACACCTAAGCTTCTTAAAGATCTTGGCAAAAGTCGAAATTCAACGAGAGCTATACATGATGATAGCTCAAGTGATGAAGATGGTGATGCTAGTAAAGATATGTAACGGGGTTACTGGTTACTCGTTACTGGTTACTAGTTGTAGGTTGTAGGTTGTAAGTTGTACGTTGTACGTTTATTGTAATGCAGTGAAAGTACTACTGATAACAAGTTCGGCTAGGGGGCATGCGATAGCTGATGCGTTGTCTCGAAGTCGTCATAAACCTGAGATTATAGCGGTAAGTCCGAGTCATAATCCTGGCATACTATCCTTAGCAACTGAGCAGCATGTTTGTGACATCATGAATTTCGATTCAGTCTTAGATATAGCCAAGAAGTCATCACCTGACTTTGCATTCATCGGACCAGATGACCCTATTGGCATGGGACTAGCAGATGCATTGCAAGAGATAGGCATTTCCTCAGTTGCACCAAAGAAGTCCTGTGCAAGAGTGGAAGCGAGTAAGGGGTTCACTCGAGAGCTACTTGCGAAGAAAGGTATCGACGCCTCTCCTAAGTTTTCTGTATTTACTAGGGCTGAACCCGAATTATTACTTTCATATATTTCTGATGAGCTTTGTGGAGATTATGTCGTAAAGTATGACGCTCTTAAGGGTGGCAAAGGTGTAAAAGTTTCTGGTGATCATTTGGAGACTGTAGAAGATGGCGTTGCGTATGCGATGGAATGCATAGCGGAGTGTGGACGTGTTGTTATAGAGGAAAAACTTATTGGGGTTGAGTTTAGTTTATTGAGCTTTGTGTCTGGTACTCAAGTAGTGGACATGCCTGCAGTACAAGATCACAAAAGAGCATATACAGGAGATACAGGTCCGAATACTGGCGGAATGGGTACCTATAGCGACAGTAACCACACACTTCCATTTATTACTGAGGCAGACCTAGAACAGGCATCTCTATTTAACCGTTTGACAGCGAAAGCCCTAGAAGAAGAATGTGAGGAGCCATTTGTCGGCATCCTCTATGGTGGATTTATAGCAGTAAAAAATGGTGTTCGACTTATAGAATATAATGCACGGTTTGGTGACCCTGAGGCACTGAACATTCTGCCTCTACTCAAAACTGACTTTGTAGATATTTGCCAGGCGATGATCACAGGTCAACTCACCGATGATCTTGTTGAATTTACAAATCAAGCTACCGTCTGTAAGTACATAACGCCGGAGGGATATCCCGAGAATAAGGATCAAGTTGGTAAGATTGTTTCTTTCCCAGAGATTCCAAACAACGCAAGACTCTACTATGGAGATGTCACTGAAGATAATGATGGAATACTTAGACTTGGAGGATCTCGAACAGCTGGGATTGTTGGGATTGGCGATACTATCTCTGAAGCTGAAAATATTGCAGAGACATTGTGCAAACAAGTACAAGGGCCAGTCAGATATCGCTCAGATATAGGTACAAAGGCTGTTTTAGACTGCCGTATTAATACACTGTTACAGATTCGTTCCTCCTAAATATGCGACAACGCCTCACCAGACTACTCATTCCATTTGTATACTTTATTGCTGGTGCAACAGGTCTAGCGAGTGTCGCTGCTACGTTTTATTACAAAGAAGATCTCGCTCTTAGCATTGAGCAAGTTCAGATACTTGGATCTATTGCCATCATCCCTTGGAGTATAAAACCTCTCTATGGATTCCTTTCCGATCGACGTCCTATCTTCAAACTCCGTCGTAAGCCCTACTTAATAATTGCAGGATTGCTTGGTTCACTTGGCTACGTATCACTTGCTCTGTGGGTACATAGTTTTAGAGGAGCAGCCATAGCACTTATGGTTTCTGGCATGGGCTTTGCTTTAGCAGATGTGATAGTCGATGGCATAGTTGCACAGATGAGCAAGAGCCAAAAAGAGGCTGGCAGACTCCAGACTATTTGTAGAGCTGCTATTATGCTTGGAGCCCTAATGGTAGCGTATTTATCTGGCATACTCGTCGAGAAAATTGGTGCAAGAAATGTCTTCCTCATAACAGGCTCGCTACCCCTTATGACTTCCCTCTTTGGAATACTTATGCATGAGGAGCCATGCAAAGTTGTTACTTTTTCTATTAAAGAGACATGGAAGAGTATTAAAAGTGCTATCACACCATCTGTACTATGGGCTGCCCTGTTTCTCTTCATCTGGAGAAGCACACCTAACAGTGGTGGTAGCTTAAGCTACTATATGATCGATGAGCTTGACTTCGGTCCTGAGTTTTTCGGCCGGCTTGCAGTCATCAGCTATGCTATGAGCTTAGTCGGAATTCTTATCTTTCGGAAGTGGCTCATCTCTATACCTATAAAGAAGCTACTCTACTGGATCATCATAACGAGTGTCGTCCTTTCACTTCCGACCCTTGGACTTGTTTACAAGTGGTATGAAGTCCTTGGTATGAGCCCCAAGATGTTTGCAATGGCAGATACTCTTATATCGGGACCTCTTGCGGAGATAGGATTTTTGCCTCTCATGGTCCTCGTTGCTCGGATCTGTCCAAAGGGAGTTGAAGCTACGATGTTTGCACTCCTTGCAAGCCTCATGAATATAGGTCTTGCTGTGTCAGATCTGGGAGGTGCATGGCTTGTTCATGCATTTGATGTACACCAAGCAACTGGAGATATAGCAGCAAACTACACTCATATCGATAAAGTGCTTTGGATCGCTATCCTTAGCAGCTTCCTCCCTATGCCATTTATCCGGTTCCTCCCAGATATTCGAGCAGTTGAGCAAACTGTTGTCGATATTTCTCCTTCTAAGATGCCTGAGAAAGCTGAAGATTTGCTTCCAGGAGATGAGCGTATTGTTTAGTTAGCCCCAAGAGAAGCCAGTTTGTCTTCTTGGTCTTTGTGCTGAAGGCTTTCGATAATTGAGCCTATATCACCTTCAATAATTCCTGGAAGATTACTAAAGTTCTGACCGATTCGGTGGTCTGTAACACGATCTTGCGGAAAGTTGTACGTGCGTATCTTCTCACTTCTATCCCCAGACCCGATCTGCCCTTGGCGCATATCCCCTCTTTCTTTTGCGAGTCGTTCTTGCTCTGCTGCATAGAGTCTACTACGTAAGATACCCATAGCCTTAGACTTATTCTTCAACTGACTCTTTTCATCCTGACAGATAACAACAACACCCGTTGGAACGTGCGTGATTCGTACTGCAGAGTCTGTTGTATTTACGGATTGACCACCAGGGCCACTGCTACGGTAGACGTCTATCTTCAAATCTACTTCTTTTATGGCGATATCTACTTCTTTTGCCTCAGGGAGTATAGCTACAGATGCAGCTGAAGTATGAAGTCTGCCTTTGCTTTCTGTTGAAGGTATACGTTGTACACGGTGGACACCTGACTCATACTTAAGCTTTCCATACGCTCCGACTCCATCTATCTTACATACCGCCTCTTTTACTCCTCCAGTATCTGCATCTGTTTTATGCATAAGCTCTGCAGTCCATTTTTGCTCCTCAGCAAAGCGAAGGTACATACGCAATAGCTCTCCAGCAAAAAGTGCAGCTTCATCTCCACCAGTTCCTGCTCGAAGCTCAAGAATAACAGAACGATCATCATCTGGGTCATGAGGAATAAGAAAGAGCTTCATGGCTTCTTTCAGATCGATGATCTTTTGCCTAGCCGCTGTTGCCTCTTCTTCAGCCATGGCTTTTACTTCTGGATCTTCTTGATGCTCTTCTGCGTAGTCAATTGCTTGCTGGCACTCATCAAACTCCTTGAGCATTTGGAGCAGCGGCTCAAGATCAGACATACGCTTTCCAATTATGGCGAGCTGTTTAGGATCACATAACACCTCTGGATTTTGGATACTATTTTGAAGATCTAAATACGTTTGGGCCAGTGCTCTAAGTTTATCAATCATTGCGTCTACGCGATAAGAGTAAGAATTCTATTTACAATTTTAACGAACATGACGGCATAGCGATATCGCTTCACCGTCATTTTGAGAAGCGATACTTAAGGGATTAATTCGCTATTGCGGAGCCGCATTACCACAGTTCGAGCAAGCTGCTTCCCATGTAAAGTGAGGTTTCTTGCATGATTTGCAATCTTGTTTTAACTCGCTACCACAACCACCACAGTAGTTGCTAGATAGTGAAAGTGGGTAGCTACATGTTGGACAACCACCATTTCGAATCCTCTTTCGCCCACCACGGACAGGGTCTGTCATTCGACGGTGTATGAAGATGATACATGCACCAAATATGAAGATGACTATACCGACCATTACGTAATAGCCGATGATTCTTGTGAGTAGTGTGGCGCTCAAAAGTTCCCACAATATTTCAAGAAGTCTCCGTGGTATCCAACTCCAAAGAAGTACACATGTGGATTGTAATGCAAGAAGTGACGCTGCAATGTAAGAAGACAGTGAAATGATCTCCCACTTACTTTGCTTCTTCTTACTGCGAGTGTGCCAAGAAAGCGTCAGCAAAAAGAATGGCAACCAGAAGAGTGCTTCCCAGGCAAAGACCTTTGCCTGCCTCCACTTATTATCAACTCTCCATAAATCTTCTAAGACTTTATACTCTGCTTCAGCACTAGCAATCATACCTTGGTACTTTTCCTCAACGTCATCCAATTTATCTTTAAGGCGAGAAACTTCTTGAGTTGTGAGTTTTACCTGGCTGCGTATCTGACTGGGCTCACCGTAGAGTCGATCTTTTTCCCCTGCGAGATTTTCGAGTAGTGTAGAATCATATGCTCCACGTATCCTATCAAGATCTACACCTGCTTCGTAGAGACTATCTCTAAGGGGGCGCACTTCCTTACCCCAAAAATCTTGAGCGTTTTCATAAGACTGAAGCTCATGAAGATATGGATAATGAATTGTTGGTATACCATCAGAGATATCGGAAAGAGCTCTTTCGCCAAGGCTAAATACAAACACTGTCATAAAGAACACAAGTACAAGCACTCCTAGAGGATAGTGCTTCTCATCATATGAGAATTGTATGGTGTCTTCAGATTTGCCAAATAAACTACTTAAGAGCTTCATGAAAAATGATTCTACAGTATTTATACACGTAATCCTACTCAAACTATACAATAGTAGTATGAAAATACTAGTAGCAATGTCGGGAGGAGTTGATTCCTCAGTTGCAGCTCATCTTCTTAAAGAAGAAGGGCACGATCTAATCGGAGTAATGATGAAGCTCTGGGTCGACCCACTTGCACCAGAGGTTCGTAGAGCTATTCCTACTAAATGCTGCAGTGTGGAACATATTCAACGAGCTCGCAGTGTTTGTAAGACACTTGGTATCCCATTCTATGTGATGAATCTAGAAGAGGAATTTAAGAAGGATGTTGTTGATCCTTTTCTAGCAGACTACAAGGCTGGCAAAACACCAAACCCTTGCATCGAATGCAATCGCAACATTAAGTTTGGCCAACTCCTAGTCAAGATGAAAGAGTTAAATTGTGACAAGCTTGCGACTGGGCATTATGCACAGATTAAAGATCGCCTGCATGGCTATGGATTATATGAAGCTGAAGATATTACTAAGGATCAAAGCTATTACCTCTACGGTCTTTCGCAGGAGCAGCTTTCTCATGTTATTTTTCCTCTTGGATCTAAAAAGAAATCAGATGTATTTGCACTTGCGCACCATTTTAAGATATCGATAGATGATGAATACAGAGAAAGTCAGGATCTATGTTTCTACCCTGAAAAAGATCCTACATCATTTCTAAAACGTTATATAACTAATTTAAGCCGAGGCCCAATAGTAGACCAGAAAGGAGTTACAGTTGGTGAGCATAAAGGTCTGCCTTTCTATACTATAGGACAGAGGAAAGGTCTGAATATTGGCGGACTAAGAATACCTCTTTATGTAGAAAGAAAAGACCCATCAACTAATACAATATTTGTAGCTGAAGATGGCAAAGATAAAAAGAGTATTATACAGATTTCTGATATACGTTTAATCAGTTCCAGCCCTGATATTAGCAGTTTATCAAGTATAAAAGTTAGAACTAGCTCTTTGGGAACACTTTGGAATGGATCTCTTTCAATACGTGGAGATTGTGGAGTATTTACTTTTACTGAGCCTGTTAGAGGTCTAGCAGAAGGTCAATCAATAGTATTTTACTCCAATAATGAGGTTTTAGGCGGTGGTGTGATGTGTTAAGTATTGATTTAGCCCTATTTATAAACGATTTATAGCTTCTCTCTGTCAATACCAATGCTGTATAATGCAGTCAGAGAAAGTGCATTTATTCAGTCTATATGGTACAATAGTATGATTTCTGACTCACAACACAACCAACGGGGAGGATACGATGATGAAGGTAATATCATATTGCCAGAGACAGGCACGCCTGGATCTGCGGGTACATTTCGTAAGCCTCTATGGACAAATATCGATGAGCAGAATGATCTGAATGAAGCTACATTTCAAAAAGTTGAGGGTAGTAGAATCTCTCGTAATAAGACAGTTGAGGATCCTCCAACCAAGATATGGAAAGATGCTCGAAAAAAGATTGGTGGTGTAACTCAAGACTTTTTTAAAGAAGGTGCAAAGCAATACAAGTGGAGTATAAAAGCAGCGCTCAAAGGAATGAGGTCATCTCTAGACTCTGGCCAATATGGCATTGATCACATATGGGGATTTCTTGCACAACCAGTATGGGTCCTCAATAGAAAGAGACATAAGGCTAAGCAATATAGTCGGTTTTCCCTTTTCCTTTTAGACACAGTTCGATTTGGTGGAACCTTTGCTATTCTTTTTGTTACCTTGTTTGTATCATTAAATTACCAAAGCTTCTGGAAGATAAGTCAGTCGTATATAAATCCCATCCGGAGAGCACAAAGCTCGATCATCACCAATGCCAATACAGACAATATTCTTGCTCAGAAACTTCTTCGTAGCCCCTCTCTCGCAACTGCTGGTGGATCAAAAGGTGATCTACTTAGCTACCTTCCAGAGGTTGGACCACCTGAAAATAGAATCATCATTCCTCGTTTGGACCTTAATATTCCTTTGGTTACACCTTCTTATAAGGCTCTACTTTCTGAGGATTGGGACCAACTAGAAGAAGACATTCAAGATGCTCTACAGATGGGCGTAGTGCATTACCCCGGCACTGCTAGACCAGGGCAAGCAGGAAACTTCTTCGTCACCGGTCATAGCTCATATTACCCTTGGGCAGATGGTAAATATAAAACAGTATTTGCTCGCCTTCAAGACCTAGATGTTGGAGATGAGTATTGGGTGTACTACGGCGGTGACAAATACCGATATATTGTACGAACGAAAAAAGAAGTAAAGCCAACAAATGTAGATGTATTAGATCAGCCAGTTTCTAAACGCATGGCCACTCTTATGACCTGCAGTCCAGTAGGAACGACTTTACGACGACTGATTTTAAGTTCAGAAGAGGTAGATCCAGATACAGGAATCGCAATGCATGTTGGGGAGCAACACAAAAGAACTGAACCAAAGATTAATGTTGGGGCACTGCCAATCTAGAGCTATACTCTGTTTAATTGCCGCTGTGGTGGCCCGCCTACGTCTGCGGACTTCGGACGGGTGAATAGCTCTGAAATAGCTCTTTGTGATAACATCTCTGTAATTGCCGCTGTGGTGGCCCGCCTACGTCTGCGGACTTCGGACGGGTGAATAGCTCTGAAATAGCTCTTTGTGATAACATCTCTGTAATTGCCGCTGTGGTGGAATGGTAGACACGGGGGACTTAAAATCCCCTGACCTTAAACGGTCGTACTGGTTCGAATCCAGTCAGCGGCACCAATACTTAAAATCATCATATATTTTGACCTGTATCTACTGTTTTGAGTATATATTAACTTATTGCGATTGTATTACTTTAACTGTAATACTTTAACGATATGGCTATTTGAGAGCAAGTATGCTATAATATAACTAACACAAATGAAGTCCCTAACACTTACACTGCCCTTGCTTCCAAGGCACACCTATCGTGTGAATTCTGGTATAGCAGCTGGAAGCTTGGCTATGGTTATAAATGTAATATCTTCTTCAACATTCCCTGTTTTTGGAAAGCAACTTGCAGGTTCATTCTCCCCTCTTTCTCTACTCTTCGTCGGTGAGATCATGGGTGGGATCTTTGTACTACTTTCTTTTGGGTTTCTCCCTCTTCTTAAAATCGTCTGGTCTCTCAAGCATACTCAAAAGATATACCTAGCCATTGGAGGTGTAATCACTGGAATTGTAGCGCCATATATGTGGTACATGGGACTCTTACAAACAACTGCTATCAATGCAGGACTCTTTAGTCGATCGGAAGCAATATTTTTAATTCTTTTTTCTGCATTGTTTCTGAAAGAGTCGATCGGGAAGAAGCAGTATCTCTCTCTTATTGTGATCTTATTTGGTGTGATGTTTGTAGCACTGAAAGGATTCACTGTTGGATTTACTATGCAAATGGGTGACGTTCTCATCATAGTATCATCTTGTCTTTATGCAATTGGAGGCATCATCGTGAAAAAGCTTTTAAACGATGTTCATCCTGAAGCCATCATATTTGCAAGAGCGTTCTCTGCCACAGTACTTTTTATACTTTGTACTATGTTCTATACGCATACACTTGGATCCGAGCTTCGCAATATCGATCCATCTTTGATCACCGTTCTTCTATGCTACGGTTTCCTCACGAGGTTCCTTGGCATCTACAGCTTTCATGAAGCTATAGATAAGCTAAAAGTCTCCACCGTGTCTATGATGGGAACGCTATCTATCGTAGGAAGTATTTTCTTTGCAGCAGCGTATCTCGGTGAGTACATTCACTGGTATCAGACTGTTGGAGGCGCAGTCATAGTGATTGGTGTAATGATGATGCAATATTTCGGTATTCATGCAACGTCAGATGTTCATAAGCACCACATTCGTTCGCACCACAACAACCACTTTTAGACTGGCTAGAGTCCGTAGATTTCTATTGCGAGTATTATTATTTTCGCTGTTTCAGCACGATTGACCGGTGTTCTAGGGCCAAAGTTTCCCGTGAGAATACCAAATTCATCTTCAAAACCAGACACCATACTATCTTGCGCTGCTTTTTCGATGGCACCACTAAATTCTGTCGATACAGTAACATCTTTGAATACATCTCCAGAACCTCTACTCACTGGAACTAGGAAGGCCTGAAGGATAGTTATGACGACCTCCGACCTTGTAGCAGGTCTAGTGATCTCTACTGACCCGTCACTATATACAGCCCAACCAAGACCTTCGGTACATGCAATATATTGCTCTGACCACGTACCAACTGCGCTACCGTTCTTCAGTGCGCCATCGCAAGCTGTGATGTCTACTCCGGATGCTTCTAATGCGATCTTTGCAAGCTGCTCTATGGTCACATTGTCTCCTGGGCCATACTCACCTTTTGGTATGCCATATTGATCATTGTATCCAGAGACGATCCCCCGCTGAGCTGCAGACTCAACAAACCTAGCAAACCATGCTGAACTTGGTACATCTTTGAGCGTGAGTGGAACACCATCAATGATAATACGGATAGGATCATCGGTCACTTCGCCTTTTTCCATTTCATTGCCGTCACCAGGAAATAGTGCACTTTCTTCTTGCAGCTGAGTCTCATTTCTCTCTAATTTTTCGTGCATCATCTCCTGAGAAATATCGTCTTCAAACATATCTACATCACCTACTAGCTGATCAAATTCAGCTGCAATCACTGATGACGTGCTTAATAGAGTAACTATCGATAGCGTAATGAAGGTCTTCATAGTCCATAGAATGACAGGACAAGACTCGCAAATCAATCAGTGATGGTACGTGATAGAAAAAGTAGACCTCACACTTGTCCTTCTAGAAGGGACAGCGTAAGATGCTTCGGAACATGAATACACTGGAAGCTACCGGCTCATCGGAGCCCTCTAAGGGCGACGGGAAGCTGTTTTCTCATGTCCGCGATCCTCAAACTATACTTCTTTTGGGCTCAGGCGCTTTGAAGATAGGTGAGGCAGGTGAATTTGACTATTCTGGAAGCCAAGCAATCAAAGCTTTTAAGGAAGAAGGACACAGAGTTGTCCTTGTAAATCCAAACATTGCAACCAATCAGACGAGTTGGGGTCTTGCAGATACTGTCTATTTTGTTCCTGTAACGCCAGACTTTGTCACTCGCATCATTGAGAAAGAACAACCAAGTACTATAGCACTGAGCTTCGGTGGTCAGACGGCACTAAACTGCGGAGTTGCATTGCATAAGAATGGCACTTTAAAAAAATATGGCATCGAAGTGCTTGGTACCCCTGTAGCAAGCATTGAAAAGACTGAAGATAGAGCTATCTTCAATGCACAACTAAAAAGTATCAACATCCCTGTTCCAAAGTCCCACGCATGTGAAAGCGTCGATGAGGCACTGAAAGCAGCTGAAGACATCTCCTATCCTGTTATCATACGTGGAGCTTTTGCTCTCGGTGGCAAAGGAAGTGGCCGTGCTATGAATGAATCTGAACTTAAAGAACTTGCAACTACAGCCTTTGTCGAGTCTCCCCAGGTTCTTGTTGAAGAAGACCTAACGGGGTGGAAAGAAATAGAGTACGAAGTAGTTCGAGATAACTGTGATAACTGCATCACAGTTTGCAATATGGAGAATGTCGATCCACTAGGTATTCACACAGGTGAATCTATCGTCGTTGCTCCTAGTCAAACGCTAGATAATGAAGACTACCAAATGCTTCGCAGTACAGCTACAAAAGTTATCCGTCACCTCGGCATCATAGGAGAATGTAATATCCAATACGCTCTAGACCCAAAATCTCGTGATTATAGAGTCATAGAAGTAAATGCTCGACTGAGTAGGAGCTCAGCACTTGCTTCAAAGGCCACAGGCTACCCTCTTGCATTTGTCGCAGCAAAGCTTGGTCTTGGGTACACCCTACCAGAACTAAAAAATGCAATTACGAAAGTAACATGTGCAAACTTTGAGCCCTCTCTAGACTACGTTGCCGTAAAAGTTCCTCGTTGGGATCTACAGAAATTTCGTTTTGTCTCAGACCATGTAACTACAGAAATGAAGTCTGTTGGAGAGGTGATGGCACTTGGACGAACATTTGAAGAAGCTTTACAAAAAGCAATGCGAATGTTAAACATTGGATCAGAAGGACTACTCCCCCACCCTTTTGAATTTGATGATCTTGATGCAGAGGTTCGACAGCCTACTCCAAGGCGTATTTTTTCTATAGCAGAAGCGCTCATGGGAAAATGGACAGCAGAGCAGATAAATATAGCAACAGGAATGGACATGTGGTTTCTCAACCGCATCGAGGCATGTAGTAAAACAGCCATCGAGATTCAAAAGGAGGGGTCGAAAGATCTATCACCAGATCTTCTTCGTAAAGCAAAGCTCCATGGCTTTTCAGACTCTGGTATAGGACTACTAAGTAATCATACATCTGACGATGTACGCAAAAAGCGTCTAGCGGCCAACATCAGCCCTATTGTAAAACAGATCGACACTCTCGCTGGAGAATTCCCTGCACAAACAAATTACTTGTATCTCACCTACAACGGTACAGAAAACGATATTGAGCTACCAGAAGGTAAACGTGCCATTGTTCTTGGTGGTGGACCATACTCAATTGGCTCATCTGTAGAGTTTGATTGGTGCTGTGTGCAGGCAGCACATGAGTTACAGAAGCAAGGATATGAAGTAGCTATGATCAATAGTAATCCAGAAACAGTAAGCACGGACTATGATGAGTGTGATCTTCTTTTTTTTGATGAACTTAGCAAAGAACGTGTTCTAGACATCATAGATATAGTAAAACCAGAAGGTGTGACTGTCTCTATGGGAGGTCAGATACCCAACTCACTTGCTCCAAAGTTAGCAGCTCTTGGTGTACCAATCTTTGGAACTGACCCTGCAAATATCGATAAAGCTGAAAACAGAAGAAAGTTTAGTGCAATTCTTGATGATCTAAAGATAGACCAACCTGTGTGGAAGGACTTTACAGAAATCGACAGTGCAATAGTATTTGCGAATGATGTTGCTTATCCTGTCATTGTGCGACCTAGTTATGTGCTCTCTGGAGCCTCTATGGCTGTCGTGCATTCAGATGAAGACCTAGAGCAATATGTCATTGGTACCGCATTTGTAAACAAAGAAGCACCTATTGTCATATCTAAGTTTGAAAAAGGTGCAAAGGAGATCGAGTTTGATGGAGTTGCACAAGATGGAACGGTGCTCATATATGCCATCTCAGAACATATCGAAAATGCAGGTGTTCACTCTGGAGACGCTTCTATGGTTATGCCTCCACAGCGTGTGAATCTTGAAACTCTTCGCAGAGTGAAGATCATCGCGAAGAAGATCGCAAAGGGTCTCAATATCTCAGGACCTTTTAATATCCAGATTCTTGCAAAGAGTAATAGGCTCAAAGTCATCGAATGCAACCTTCGTGCTAGTCGCAGCTTTCCATTTGCTAGCAAAGTAACTGGCGAGAATTTTATCACTCTTGCTACTCAGGCACTGCTCAAGAAGGCTCCTACAGATAAGAAATATCAAACCATCGACCTAGACCATGTCGCAGTCAAGGCAGCACAATTTAGCTTTAGTAGACTCAAGGGCGCAGACCCAAGACTTGGGATTGAGATGGCAAGTACGGGTGAGGTAGCATGCTTTGGACTCAACGCTGAGCAGGCATTACTCAGCGCTATGATCGCTGTAGGATTTACCATGCCAAAGAAAAACATTCTCCTTACTATCGGCAGCCTAGAAGACAAAGTCGACATGCTCCCGTCTATTCGTTTGTTGCAGGAAAAAGGCTTTTCATTCTTTGCCACAAAAAATACACATGACTTCTTAGAATCTAGAGGTGTTACGTCTGCCCTACTTCATAAGGTTAGCCAGCCTCGTAGTCCAAATATTCGAGAATACCTCGAGAAGAAACGTATTGAGCTTGTTATAAACATACCAAGTTCAAGTCGCAGCAAAAACGAAAGGACGGATGGGTACTTTATTCGTCGCATAACGATAGACCACGGGATTCCACTTATTACAAATGTACAACTTGCAAAGCGAATCATCGAAGCAGTCGCACAGGAAAAGATCGAAGAACTACCACTTATGCAGTGGCCAGAGCTGCTGTCTGCCTCTTAGTAGAGAGCTACGATCCACCTTTTTTTACGAAAGAAGTGAAACCAAAACGGCTGCAATCACTTTATTGATTTCAGGCTAGTGAAGTGAAGGATACAAAATGGCACCCTACGTATTCTCGATCTGCTTTAGCAAGTCATCTGTCATCTCTGATTCGCCAACTTCAGCCTCAGCTTCTTGTGCCTGTCTTGCTGTACGACGTTGCAAGCGCTCCATACCAGTCTTCTTCACAAGCTCCTCTTGCCCTATCTCCTCTATCTCTTTACTGTATTTGTTGTCTATTGCTGCAAGCTGCTGCTTCTCGTTTGATAAGATACCACGGAGATTCTCTACTTGGTCTGGTGTCATAATTGGAAGAATGTTTAACCAATACTGACGCTCTTCATCGTTCATACTTTCTGACCCCAAAATAAGCTCTAAGAGGTCGGGATACTTTGTACGAACGTCATCAGATATTACTAGTCCACTTTGGGCCATTGTAGTAGCAGGGTCATCAGCCATGTATTGATAGAATACGAGGAGTAAGTAAAACTATCAAGCAACCTTGATCACTTCATACTTCTGTATGCCACTGGGTGTATCGACAGTAAGTATATCTCCTTTTTTGCTTCCAAGTAGTGCTCTTCCAATTGGAGATTCGTTGCTGAGTTTTTCATTCATAGGATCCGCCTCTGTTGTTCCAACAATTGTGAAATTTTGTGGCTCCTCGTTATCTGTTTTGTTACGGACTGTAACCGTCGATCCGACGTTTGCTTCTATGCCACCAGATACCTTCTTGTCAGATATGATCTTGGCGTTCTTGACCTTCATCTCCAGTTCAATGATACGACCCTCAACGAATGCTTGTTCATTTTTTGCCTCTTCGTACTCAGAGTTTTCTGAAAGGTCTCCGTACGAAATAGCTTCTTTCAATCGCTCAGCTAACTCCAAACGTCGAGTTTTCTTTAAGAAGTCGAGTTCTTCTTTTAACTTTTTAAGACCTTCTTTGGTAAGAAGCGTGTGGTCCTGATCATCAAAATCTCCTGCTGCTCCCGTTGTAGTTGTCATAGAAATAGGGTGAAAGTGGGCGTATGTTAGAGAATTACGGGTATAGGGGCAAGTATTTTACAGAGAATCAAGGGCGTTGTTCCCCTTTCATCTTTGTGGAATTATCTTATATAAACGACAATATCGAGCGATCTATAAGCGCAAGAAGCTCTTCTGGGGATTCAGCTGTTGCCCTGTATTTCCCTGTTTTTATACCTTTATCTGCATCTATTGCAAAGTCTAAAATACGTTTAAGAACTGCTTTATCTAACTGTTTTGCATAGGGCAGCATTGCCTTTATCCCCATAGGATTTGCTCGGATTTCTTTGGCAATATTCCACGGATTTGTTTCTCCTCCTTGGACATATGCAGCTATATCTATAATAACAGAAAGCATCCAGAGGTATGTGCTCCAAAGAGCCTGTGGGCTAAATCCCTTGTCGAGGAGTGTGTGGACATACTGGAGAGCTACCTCCGGCTTACCTTCACCAAGTATATCCATGAGCTTCCAAGCTTCACGCTCAGCACTTGTTGCTACTAGCAGCTCTATATCTGCATCTGTGACATCTTTTCCAGTGCAATACATGGAAATTTTATCTATTTCTTGAGCGATAAGCGCCTGATCATCCCCTACGCTATCTAGCAAGAGTCCTACAGCAGAAGGTATAACGCGTGCATTATTCGCTGCAAATCTTGCTGTTATCCACTGTAGCTGCTTTGCGTGGTTCAGGGATGGGCACTCCTTTATTGTAGCAAGCTCATAGAGTTCCTTGGATGGAACTGTAAGTTTTGCACGTTTACCTATGTCAGATTCTAGAACAAATAATAGAATAGTGTCTTGATGCATGGTCTTGAGAATATGTGCGATGTCTCCTTTTTTTCCTCTTGGCATACCTTCGACTACAACTAAACGTTTTGGAGCGATAAATGGTGCTGTTGTACACTCACTCTCTATATCTGAAAAGCTTGCTTTCTTTGCATCGATTCGTAGTAAATTCTCTTCTCCATGCTTCTCTATAAATGTCCTTGTCCAACGAATACGCTCCTCTACTAAACAAAATCTATTTGGACCAACGATGAAATGAATCTGATTACTAGCCATAGATAGGAATACTAACATAATCTAATCCATTGTTTCTAGTTGCAAGTTGCTAGTCCTGAAATACTTTTTTAGATTGACATTTAATGCATTTGTATCTTATGAGTCATTTTATTAGCGATATTGCCTCAGAACGAGTAAGAAGTAGCAAATTATACTGCCAACATATCTACATAAATACTATATGATGATACTATTGCATTGAGTCAATGTTCAGCGCATTGAGAAATTACGTAAATTGGCTTATAATAGATTGATATGTACAAAAACATCCATTCCATTTTCTCCCAAAGAAACCTTCAGGTGTTCGCACTTAGTGCGTTCGCTATAGCAGGTTCTTTTTCTCTGGGGATACAATCGGCAGGTGAGGTACGACCTATCTCACTTATAGAAGCCGGAAGTATTCAGATCGCAGGAGACATAGATGGGAATGGCGAAGTTGACCTTCGAGATGTCATAAGCATCTTGGAGATTGTTCAAGGATATAGCGTTGCTACTCCTGAGCAAATGCGCGCTGACCCAAACAGGGACGGCAAGCTAACTGTCGATGATGCTATTCGCATTCTATCTCAACTTTCATTGCGGTAATTACTGATCTTCCTTTTATGAACTTTTCTGAGTTTCACACTCGGCTACGCATTAACAGCATATTGACTCTATCGAGTATGCTTGTCGTATTATTTATGCCTCTACAAGCACAAGCTGCAACTCAAGACACAAGAATCTACGTTCGTCCACACTGTGAAGGTGAATTTGAAAATGAGGTAAGTCTCTTTGGAGAAGTGCCTGATTATGGTGGACTCAATCTTTTTGAAGAGCGATGTAGTAACTTCTCTGTAGAAAATCCACAAACGCTCATGACACCAAAGTTGCTCGTTGGTGAAGAGCTCAACATCGATATAGTCGTTCGGAACACGAGTGGCCAGGCAGTAAATCATGTTCGGTCATGGCTTTCGTATGACCCAAATGTTCTTGAAGGAGTATCTGTTGATGTTCACGCAAACTTTCCTGCAGTCACTCCTGGTGAAAGCAACTTCGATACGACCAATGGTTATGTGATGGTAGAAGCAAGTAACGATGCATCGGATGCGAACAAGCAGCTCTTTGTACGAGTTGCTCAAGTAAAGCTAAAGGTGAAACAAGCTCCACCATCTGGGACATTTATTAGCTTCTATGATGTTCAGCGTGGTGGTCATACCACTGTAGACACAACAGAAAATAGTGCAGATGAAAACATTCTTGGCGAGGAACCAGGTGGACTGCATGTTGTTCTGGATGCTGGTGAAGGCGATCGTACAGATACGACTGGAACAGCAGATACATCTGATGACACTGAAAGTAATGGAGGCGCAGCTACGCCAAACCCCGGAACAGCAGGAGGGCCAGCACCTACTCCAGCATTTGGGGCACCACCGTTACCAAATGGTGGTGGAGACACTTCTGGAGAAAACCCATTTGCAAATCAAGATAATGCATTTGGTACATCTGGTGAAGGACTCACCGCAAATACGAGTGACCAAGGCACGCCAGACCGAACAGCATTCTCGCTACTCCAAGTGCGAAATGTACGCACAACCACAGAAGGAACATCTATCTACCTCGCATGGGATCAATTGAATTCTTCTACACTTAAAGCATATAACGTTTACTATGGAACTACGACTGGGCGTTACATACAGCGCAAGACTGTCGACAAAGAGATGAAAAGTGTGATATTGCGATCTTTACCTATCGATGCAAAGTATTTTATGGCTGTACGAGCAGTAAGCATTGCAGATGAAGAAAGTGCATTTAGCCAAGAGGTAGCCATAGTTGTCGGCGATCCTAGCTCATCTACTGCACTTCTCATCGAAGGTGACCCTGGAAGTGACATCGTCACTAGCCCAGTAAGTGGATCTGTAAACGGTCAGATCCCCGGGGGAGAAACTGGGGTGCCATCTAGTCTCGCACTCTTCCTTCTCATTTCTGCAATCCTTGGAACACTTCTTGCTTCTCGTAGACAGCTCATCGTCTCTTCAACTCGATAGCCATGAGTTCGCCCATCCATCCAGACTGGCAGAACACCGATGCAGAGACTGAAGAAGTGCCCGTTCACGACGTAAATGCACCTGCACCAACTGAGATGCATACCATCTCCAGGCGACCAGCAGCTATAGCAGGGATCTTACTTGTTGTCGGTTCCGCATCTTTGTTTATGCACGGTGTGGATACGCTCACAGGTCAGCTTACAGAACCTATTTCCGTCATATTAGCAGATACTGGTATAGACCCAGTTGAGATCACCGTTCCAGCAGGAGAAGAAGTGAGATGGACGAATCAACAGGAAATCCCACAGTACTTAATCTCCGATACACTGTGTAGCCCAAGTGCAGATGAATGCATGAGCACATCAACGATGTTTGAAGGAGATGAGATCAGCTATACTATACCTGCAGATGTTCCAGCTGGCTCATACGAATACTTCTCTCCTACAGATCCAAGCCTTACAGGAACAATCATAGTCACCAAAGGATCTAGTAAAACTGTAACACCAGCTAAGAATGGAGATACTCCAGCAGCTGGAACTACTGAACCAAGTCCAGTGGATTCTGTTGCAAGCGCACTGACATCTGCCCAGCAGCGACTACTAGACTCTATACAAAAACAGCTACAGATTGAAAAAGACACCAATAAGACAAAAACAATACATCGAAATACTGATACATCTATCCCTACAGCAAACGCACCGATCAATGGTATAGCGCAAAACCCATACACCATCGGAGGTATTGCAAATGTACCTATCGCCAATGCTGGTAATGGACAGGGATTTGTACCGCCTACACAAGAGAGACCTCAGACATTTGGAAATAATCAAATCCAGAAGCCATACAGGCAGGCGGATACAGGGGCAGAAGTTTGGGCAGTACTTGTACTTGCTATTGCTGGGCTATGGCTTGTCACCAGAGGATACTTCGTTGGATACACAGAGTAGAAATGATAGTATGAAGACATGACCCCAAAGCGAGATCTTCAAAAAGCACTGGAAGAACATCAGAGAAGCGACCGCCATGGCACACGCCTTGGTAGCTTTATTCAAGACGTCGTCTACGGTGGTAACGATGGCATCGTCACAACCTTTGCTGTCGTCGCAGGAACAGTGGGTGCAGATCTTCCTCGGTATGTCATCATCATCCTTGGTATGGCAAATCTCTTTGCCGATGGAAGCTCTATGGCAACAGGTGCTTACCTCTCACTACGATCGGAGTTTGACCAGTATAGGAGACTGCGCAAAGAGGAGAACCAAGAAATAGACGAAGACCCAGAGATAGAGGCAGAAGAAATACGTTCTCATTTCAAAGGCAAAGGCATCGAAGGAAAAGACCTAAGTGAACTGACAAGGATCCTCACATCCAACCGTGAAGTCTGGATCGATACGATGATGCATACAGAGCATGGCATGACAGAGGATTCCTTCTCGCAACCTATGCTTCATGGATTTATGACATTCATCTCGTTTGTCATCTTTGGCTCTCTTCCTCTGCTCCCCTACATCTTCGATGTTGACCCAGCCAATAGATTTCGCATTGCTATATATGCAGCCTTCGGTGCACTAGCAGCACTTGGCCTCACACGTAGCATCGTCACCAAAGAACGCTTGATCCGAGGACCACTGGAGATCATCAGCGTCGGTGCGATAGGCGCGATAGTTGCGTACGGTATTGGTGTATTACTCAAGAGCACCGTCGGGCTTGCTATCTGATGGTTAAGTATTTTTAATAGAATGCTAGTTATAAGAGTGAGCGGAAGTTGGATGACCAACTCCCGCAACTCCGTCCTTTTGTTGTTCCGCACTCCTTGGTCATGTAACAGCCCTTCGAACGTGTCCGAGAAGTTCGACAGCGTACGGATACTTTTTTCTAAATTGGTAGTTGGTGTCTCCGTTTTGTAGAAGATTACCATTTTCGAATTCGATTCTGTAATCTGGCAATCAGGTATAGCAGAAACGTCTGAAGTCACGGAGCGATCAATGCACTAGCCCATTACCTGCAAGATGCTTACAGCAACGATGTACGTAACGAGGGAGCAACCTGCGTTGATGTAGAGAAGCTGCATAGGACGCTTCTCCCACGCAACACCGTGGAGTTCGCTAGGAAGAGTAGTAGCGAGCCAAACGATGAATGCGACCTCTAAGCCTTCTCTGACACCACCAGCACCCGTAATATAGAGAAGCACAGCTAGGAAATATGTGGAGACGAGTGTCGCTATGAGACCTGTAGCCATAGCCTGCTGCATATCTTTTTCTGCATTAGCCTTGGTCATCTTAGTCAGTTTCATCCATTGCAAGCCAAAGAGTTTTGGACTGTACCAGAAGAAACCGATACCCATGCTAGCTACAGTAGCGATGATGACTGCTACAAAATTTACCGATGCGATTGAAATCATGAAATTGGAGGGAAAGTGCCTCTACAGTGTACGTTTCTCTATACGTCATGACCATAGAAATTACATCACCCACCCACCGTTTACACTGGTCAAAGAATCAGGATGCTTGCGTCCATCTTGTAATAATTCGTTGAAATGAGATAGTCCATCTGCATACGGCGCACTTTTATGTGCTTCACCAATGGCACTTCCATCGGTAACTCCAGCAAATGCTGCTGCTCCATACATTTTTCGCAGTCCTGCAGCTACTCTAAACCATCGCTGCAACTGTGCAGACTCATCTTCATGAATCTCATTTGTTACAGCACACTTTTCTGAAACTCCCCAAGGAACGCCTGCAGCATTTGCTATCAATGTGTTCTGCAGATCTTCATTTCGTGAGCCAGGCCACCTATGACAAATAGTTGCAAGAAGAGGTAGGACAGTATCAAAACGACCTAGAGTTCCACCTCCTTGCAAAATATTTACCTGATTACCATGCGCTGCATCTAGTAAGGAATATATAGGAGGGATTGTGCGATCCAAATTTGGAATGCTCCTCTATTGTATTTAGCTAATTGCTAGTTTATATAGAAGATGAGATAATATATAGGTTATGGTAAATCCCTTTCTCGTGATAGACACCCTTTCTATCCTGACAATTATCGGTCAGGTAATAGCCGTCTTTGCAGCAACTGCATTGCTTCTTTCTCTTGCAGGAAATAGATTTGGCATCCGCATACGTCACTGGATCGCTACACATGGACTCAAGCTTATGTTTGTCGTAGCCATAGTCGCGACGTCTGGCAGCCTCTTCTTTTCGGAGATGGCACTCTTTGCTCCGTGTAAAGACTGTTGGATACAGAGGATCTTCATGTATCCCCAAGTCGTACTGCTGGGCATTGCCCTCTGGAGGAAAGATGCAAATATCGCATGGTACATCCTTGCACTATGTCTCCTTGGAGGTGCTATGTCTGGGGAGCATTACATAGAACAATGGGAGGCAATGCTTGACCCTATAGCACATGACCCAGCAACACCGTGTGACCTTTCTGGCGTTTCCTGTAGTGCAACCTACATCTTCGAGTACGGGTACATCACCATTCCTCTCATGGCAGGAACAGCATTTTGCTTAAACATCGTTGGTAGCTTGAGTATGGTTTTGGAGAAGCTGAGGAAGTAGTGTCGGCTTATTTTTTGTACTCACCCCACGCAGACCACAGAGCGCTGATAGTTGCTGCAAAAAAGAGGTATGATAGCTTTTCTGAAGACACACCGAAGTTGTATAGTTTACTCAAGTCGTAAAAGACATAAACGACAAATGTGAAGGTAAGTCCGTAAAAATACGATTTACCTCGTAAGGCAATGAGAAAAAACAATACAGCTATAGCTGCCTCAAAGACAATGGAAAGGAGCTGTAGGTAATTCACACTATGCATCTTAGCATAGAGTTACGTTGACTCTATAGTTATTTTGAATGGTGGGCCGGGAGGGATTCGAACCCCCGAAGGCGGAGCCGCCTGGTTTACAGCCAGGTGCGTTTGTCCACTTCGCTACCGACCCACAATTGAATTCGAGCTAAGTCCGAGCCTGTAAGGCGATGGACAAAGCCGAAGATACTATGTCCGCCGAAGCTTGCTTGCTGGCCATAGCATGTAGTGCGACGGCTGGCGTAGGCGGACAAATACAGATAAAGAGCAGATGTGGACAAATTATGTAAGCCCACATCGCTATTGTAACCAAAAAGCCCAGAGCTACAAGGAAAGATGGAAGAAGATTAGAGATATCCCATTGAACTCATCTTAAAAACTGTAATCCATACCCCATTTCGGAGCTGTCGTCGCTTGAATATGGTTAATAATTGACTATAATAGAGGTGTTATTTCTTTCCCAATTTCTATCTATGTGCAAGGGATAAAAACTCTTTAAGAGCGGATAACACACTCGTGTTATCCGCTCTTTTCTTCTAATCTACTTCTATGGATAACTACGATGCATTTGCCCCTTTTTACGACACAATTCTCGGTGTCAGAAAAGAGCGAGTAGTGGAATTCATCACTCCCCTGCTACAAAAACACGCACCAAAAGCTACTTCTCTTCTAGAAATTGCCTGTGGTACTGGGAACATCATGGGAGAGTACAAAGACACCTATGAGGTAGCTGGATTAGATCTTTCTCCTTGCATGATCAAGGTTGCGAAGGAAAAGTTTCCGGATGTAGATGTGAGAGTAGAAACTATGACCGAGTTTGACTTTGGCAGATCATTTGACATCATTATTTGCTTATTTGATTCCATCAACCATCTTGCGTCCTTTGAAGAATGGGAACAGACATTCGCTTCTGCACATAAGCATTTGAATACTGGAGGTATTCTATTATTTGATATGAATACAAAGGCTCAATTTGATCGTTACCGTGGAAGAGACCCCCTTGGGAGACAGTACGGAAATGATTTTGTGATTATGGAAGAAGTTGACGGCGAGAACGACATGGAATCGTACTCAAACTTTAAGATTTTTGCTCAAGGAGATGATGGCAAGTACACAATGCATGAAGAACATCTTCGTGAGCGAACATATCCAATGGCTCAGGTATCTGCATCCCTCGATAGTCTCTTCTCATCTGTATCTATCTATACAGAAAAAGGTAAGCCTGTTAGCGACACTACTGAGAGGCTGTACTTTGTGTGTGAGAAGTGATGATGGGATCAAAATAGCAAAATGCAAATAACAGATGTCAAACAAATGCCAAAGCGCAAATCAACAAATTACAAACCATTGCCCACTGAATTATTTACTTTTTACAGTTAATATTTGAGCTAATAGCGCGTAAGGTGTACGTTAGTACACTATGCAACCATCAGCAAAAGCACCATATGATCTAGAATAGCGAACATTGGCGTTTGCTATTTCTGTAAGAGACTATGTGAAAATTTTAGATCAAAGCATATCGAACAAAGTATATATTAACCAGATAGTCAGATCTTCATCCTCTATAGCAGCGAACTACATCGAAGCAAATGAAGCGATGAGTAAGAAAGATTTTATTAAACATGTAAGAATTTCATTAAAAGAATCAAGAGAAACAGTGCATTGGCTCCATTTATTAGATACCAATTATAATCAAAAGCTATTATCACTCATTGATGAAGTACATCAGATAACAAGAATACTTTCAGCAATACTGCAAAAAGTTTGAGCAAAGACATTAAAGTAACAAATTGCATAGCACTCTCTGTTTGCTGTTTTCTATTTGCAATTTGTATTTTGCAATTTCCGTCACCCCTCCCACCTAATAGCCTCCATCGGACTCAAGGCTGCTGCTTTTCTGGCTGGGTAGAGCCCAAATGCTACTCCTATGACTCCTGCCATAAGTGCAGCTGCGAGGACGGCTGGGAGAGACATAGCAAAGGAAATGTCTCCAAGGAACTTGCCTGCTACTGCTGTCAGTACGAGGCCTAGAAGCAGAGCACCGATAATACCTATAACTCCTCCTGCAATAGTAAGAGCAACTGCTTCTATGAGGAACTGGAAGAGGATGTCCTGCCTACGTGCACCAAGCGCTTTACGTAACCCTATCTCTCTAGTGCGCTCAGCAACAGATACGAGCATGATGTTCATGATCCCGATACCACCTACGAGGAGAGAAATACCTGCAATAAGGCCCATAAATGCAGTAAGCCCTAGGCTAACAGAGTTGATGATCTCCGTAACTTGCTCTGAGCTTCGCACAAGAAAGTCGTCTTTGTCTGGATCATCTTCTGGGTTTCGGATGCTATGGCGCTTTCGCAATATTGTCTTTATATCTTGCTGTGCTAGCTTATCATCTCCAACTGCAAGGAGATTTATATAACTTAAATACCGCTGACCAGTTACTGAGCGTGCTGTGCTATAGGGTACGTAGACAAATTCATCGAGGTCTTGGAGAAGCAGTGATCCTACAGTTTTCAATGTACCGATAACTGTGTAAAACCTTTCTCCTATACGTATGCGTTCTCCAATAGGGTTTGCATTCCCAAATAGATTTTCTGCAGTCTCAGATGCAAGAACTGCTACAGAGCTTGCGGACTTCACATCTCTCTCATCGATGAACCGTCCTAGGTCGAGCTTGAGACCATAGTTTCTCTGGATCTCTTTCGTCGTACCAAATACCATCGGAGATGCCTCTTCTGTGCCGTAGGTTATCTTCTCTGTGACTATTATAACAGGAGCGATGCTTTCGACTGTAGAAAGTCTTTTGACTGCTTCATAGTCTTCGAACTTTAGACTATCGAGAGTCTGGCCAAACTTTTCAAACCCTGTGGGGTAGAGGTCTATTGCTCCGCCACCAAATGAATCTATCTGATCTAAGATGTACCCCTCGAAGCTTCGTCCTACCGAGACCATGAGCACCACAGAACCAACTCCGATGATGATACCAAGCATTGTCAGCGCTGAACGCATCTTATTGATGGTTAGTGCTCTAGCCGATGTACGGATGGTATCGCGAAGTTTCATACTATTCGTAACGAAGGGCGGTCATAGGAGACAAATTTGCTGCTTTTCGTGCTGGGTAGATACCAAAGATCAATCCTGTAGATGCAGCCATAGCCATAGCCAGACCCATGGCAGGTATAGAGTAGGCAAATGTATATGCTGCAAAGAACTTCTCTAGCACTGCAGCGATGAGTGCAGAGAGTCCAAACCCGAGTACTAAGCCTATAACACCTGCGATAAGTGTTAGCAGAACTGCCTCGATAAGAAATTGCAGTAAGACATCACTTTTGCGTGCTCCAACTGCTTTGCGCAGTCCTATCTCTCGTGTGCGTTCTGTTACTGCCACCAGCATGATGTTCATGATCCCTATGCCTCCAACGATGAGGGAGATACCAGCGATCATGGTGATGAACATGGTTATGCCAAGGGACACAGAGCCAAGGATCTCACTGGCCTGTGCGGAGCTTCGTACAATGAAGTCATCTTTGTCTGAGTCGTCTTCGGGGTTTTGTATGTCATGCCGTCTACGGAGTACAGACTTTACCTCTGAAATTGCGACATCAAATGACTCTGAAGCTTGAAGAGTTACGAAGTTTACATACTTCTGACTTGTGACTGCTTTTGCCGTGCTGAGTGGAACGAAGATGCGCTCATCAAAGTTTTGGAAAAACTGAGAGCCCACAGGTTCGAGGATACCTATGACAGTAAAGCTTCTGTCATTGATCTTTACCTTCTGGCCTAGTGGATCACTCACACCAAAGAGATCTATAGCACTGTCTTTACCGAGTACGGCAACTGAACGCGCACCCTCTATGTCTCTCGACTCAATGATGCGACCTCTTGCTGCAGTGACATCTTGGTTTTTGAAGTAGTTTGGGACAACACCAGAGATCATGGGCGAGACCTGTTCTCGACCATAGGTAACCTTTCCAGGGATCAAAACAATCGGCGAGATACTTTCGATAGCAGAAAGCTTCTGTAGAACTTCGATGTCCTCAAATGTTAATTTATCACTCCCTGTTGTCGCTACTGCACCCCCAGGACCTGCTTGTTGCCCAGGAAAAATGACCATGCTTTTACTTCCAAGGGAGCTGATCTGGCCCAAGATTAGCTCTTCCATACTTGCGCCCACTGCTGTCATCAGAACTACAGAACCTACACCTATGATGATACCGAGCATCGTAAGAGCACTGCGACGTCCGTTTGTCGTAATTGCGATGATGGCCGTATGCAATGTGTCGCGTAGTCGCATACTACTTAAGAGTGTTACTCTTCTTTGCAATGATGCGTTTGAAGTTGGTGCTATCTTTGTCGACTTTTCCATCCAGCAGCTGGATGATGCGCTGGGCATGCTGTGCAGTAGACATCTCATGTGTCACAAGAATGATGGTATGACCTTGTTTGTGCAGATCTTGCAGAACCTCCATCACTGCAACTCCAGACTTACTATCGAGGTTACCTGTTGGCTCATCTGCAAATATCAAGTCTGGCTCTGTTACGAGAGACCGTGCTATAGCGACACGCTGTTGCTGGCCACCAGAGAGTTGGTTCGTTAAATAATCTGCCCTATCGGTTAGACCAACTTTCTCAATTGCTTTTCGTGCCCTGTCTTCTCTTTCATATACTGGAATGGTTGGATGATAAAGCAAAGGAAGCATCACATTATCCAATACAGAGGTCCTCGGCAAAAGGTTAAACGCCTGGAAGACGAAACTTACTCGTGTCGCTCGGATCTGTGCAAGCTCATCGTCAGACATGGTCCGTGTAGGTTTTCCACGAAATAGATACTGACCACTCGTGATGTTATCGAGAAATCCTAAGATGTGCATAAGTGTAGATTTACCTGAACCCGATGGCCCCATGATAGACACAAACTCTCCTTCTTGAATGGTAAGGTCTAGATCAAATAAAACTGGTGTCTCTAGCTCCTCATTGAAATACGATTTACAGAGAGCCTTTGTTTGAATCAAGGGTACTTTTGGCATTTTTGGGATTTGGGATTTCGTCGTTGGGATTTGGGATTTGGTTCTTGGAATTTAGTAGTTAGTCTTTTATCAACAGTATCACCTCTTCACCTATTGAAAGGCCAGAGAGGATCTCCATCTCTGTATCAGTTTCCATACCAACATCAACGATACGTTCTTCGTATTCTTGTTCACCAGTCCGTACACGAACGACGTTGTTATCTATGACTGCTCGTGCAGGTACATAGATTGTATCTACACGTACATCGGTAATGATGTCAACATCTCCTGTCATTCCTATCTTCAAGCTGTCCTCTTCGTCGTCTATGAAGTCGAGCTTGATACGATACTTTGGCACACCATCAATATCCGTCGCTGCGGGGTCTATCTCTGTCACACTTAAGAAAAAGTCACGGTTTGGGTATGCATCTAACGCTATTACACCAGTCTGCGAGTATGTAACCTTCGGTATGTCGATCTCAGAAACATGCACCTCTATACGATATGGACTGTCGCCAAGCATTGTTATAGAGCGAGAGGTGTTGTCGAAATCCCCCGTAAATTCCCCTTCTTTAAGAGATACTTTTGTGATGCTTCCTGCTATCGGTGCACGGAGGATATGGTCTTCATACTGTGCTTGTACACGACGTACATCTGCATATGCTTGGTTTACACGTGCCTTCGATGCATCGATGTCTGCTTGGCGTGTTCCTGCTTTTCTTAGTTCTAGTTGTGCCTCTTGGATACGTAGTGATGTCTGGAACGTAAGGATGTCTGCAAGTGCAGTATCTTTCTTTCCTTGTGCGATCGATACATTGCCATCCTCTGTTGCTATCTGTGTTCGGTAGTTTGCAGATGCATCTTGTAGAGACTTGATAGCACTATCGATAGACTTGATTGCGTCTTGTACAGTATCTCGCTCTGTTGCAATTGTATTTTTTTGTGTCTCTTTCACAGAAACAGAGAAATATGATGTTGGATTCAGTGAAAGAATAACAGCATATGCTTTATTCGCTGCTTCTGATGTCTGTGTTAGTGCATCACGTGTAGTACGCAGTCCGCTCAAAGCATCTGCGTAATGTGTAAGCGGTGCTATGCGTGATGTTTGAAGTAATACATTTTCAGCAAGTTTCTTTGTGATGCTGTACTCATCAAAGGTACGCGCCTGTTGAAATTCAACTGCATTTTCTACGATAGTAGTCTGGAATACATCATCGAAAACGTTTAATGAGTTTTGTGCAGTGGTGATTTGCTCGGAAATGGTACTTCGTGCTGTTTGTACATAGCCAATAAGCCCAATATCCGTCTCTAAGTTTAGCTCTTTAAGCTTACGTAAAGAGTTCTCTAGGTTTGCCTCGGCACTTTCAAGAGTAGCCTGTGCAGCTTGCAGTGATGCTTTTTTGTTCTCTACCTCCGCTTGAGTGATAGCGATGTCCTCTGGGCGAGCCCCCTCCTCGAGAGCGCGAAGCTCTGCACGTGCTGCCTGCAATTTAGCTGATGCAGATGCAACGTCTGCAGAGATGCTTGTTGTACGGAGAAGCGCTAGTTCCTGACCTACGATCACAATATCACCTTCATCGACAAGAACTTGCTCTACGAGACCTGTAAGTGGGAATTTGAGATCAAGATCCTTTTCGGAGATCACAGAGCCCACAGCTTCTACTGTCTGGTACAAGTCCCCTCTTTCTACTTCTGCAGTGATGAACTCCACTTTGTCAGGAGCCATGATGAACATCGTCAATGCTACAGCTGGTACACCGATAACTACCAAAAGTATCGTTTTGATCTTATGCGAATGCAGGAACTTCAATACAAAGCGTATTGGGTGGAATACTGTCTGAATGACCGATGATAAACGTGTAGATAGAGTCATATGTACTATAATTATACAGCAATTTGGGCTTTTGCGCGATATTTCATGAATTATTCAGCCTTCGTCTTCATTTCCCCTAAAGCAGTCTGAACAGCCGTTTCTATTGGACTGAGCTCAATCCCCTCTTTGGAAAGCTTTTCGCAGTTCAAAATACAGTTACTACGGCCAGCTTTTACCACGCTTGGAAGATCATCGAGTGTGAGCTTTTCAAACATATGTGAGGGGTCTACGATATCACGATATTTCTCCATGATCTGATACGGAGACATCGCTCCAGGATTCACGATGTTGTATATGCCAGTCGCTTTCTTTTCTATCAGTGCCTTCGCAGCGGCGAGAAAATCTGGGATGTATGTTATGGAGTTTGGCACGTCGAGCACTCGGTCGTACTTCTTGAGTTTAGCTATAAGTGTGCGTGGATTACCCGATCCATCGAACGGCATGCGGATACGGAGAATAAGTACAGGAAATTGATTGAGATACTGATCTATCTCGCCCTTGGTTTTAGAGTAAAAGCTTCCTGTAAAGTTTGGTATGTCCTCTTCTGTAAATCCACTACCTCCGTTGTCCCCTTCGTAGATACACCCCGAACTCATGTGCACCCAGTAGATGTTGCGCTTACCACATTCTTCAAGAAGCACTTTTGGTCCTGTCACATTACTATGGATCGTTTCCTCTTTATGGTCTTCACACCAATCGATGTTTGGCTTTCCTGTTTTACCAGCAGCGTTGATTACTACATCTGGCTTATGCTTTTCGAGCGCAGCAGCTACAGCTGTAGCGTCTGCTATGTCTATGGAACTGGCAATAGCTTCGTCTCCAAACAGTGAGAGAAACTGTGAGCCGATGTAGCCTTTTGCTCCGAAAATTAATACCTTCATATATGGAGTTTAGCGCTACTATCCTCTGTTCTCAATTTTACTTGACCTATTTTTTTGAAAGCATACTATCGAATCATGAGCACTACATTAGAAACAGGCCCAAGTTGTATTGTTGTCAGTGGAGACGAAAACTACAAAGGTCTTAGGGGTTTTATGCGTAACTCTATACAATTGGCAGAAGAGAATGTACCCCCTAAGTGCTTTACCAGTGAAGAAGCTTAGATAATTTCTATTACTTTCATACGTAGTGAATTCTAAATCAGAATCAACGGCAGTGCCTACAATAGACACAGAACAATCAACTGGAGAGATGCTTGATCATCTTATCGCAAAATCTAAGGATTTTATCGTTCAACCAGATGAGACAAATGATTATCATCGTCACATTGATCCGGAATTTGCACAGGTCCTTGTAGGTAAGTTAAAAGAACAGCTATTGAGTGTTGAGATATTTGCTCTGCATCAAGAAGTAAAAAACCGAATAATTTTGCTGAATTTAGGTATTATTATTCATGAATGGAGAACAGTGATTGCAAACTGCTTCAGAAGAGTCCAGTTCGGCCCTGCTACAGCAAAAGGCGGCATGCTTACTGCACAAAAAACATACGCTCAACTTCTTCAACGTGATGTTCTTGATGGGCTATATAGAGATGCCGAAACCCGTCTATGGGCTATTGATCAACCAGTAGAGCCTTACGAATTATAGTCACTTGTCAAAAATCCATTTCGCGTTGATAGTAAATTTGTTACACTGTTTGTATGGCTCGAACACGACGTAGACGGCGTACTAAGAGGAAGAAAAAGAATAGTTGGAATCTGGGTGAAAGTACACGCCGCCAGATCAGCGGAACTGTACAATTGTGTTTTGGCATGCTTCTGTTTCTTGTCTTGCAACAACAGGCAGGGGTTTTAGGAGAAAGCTTGCGTCGGTCTATGACGTTTCTCTTTGGCAACTACAGCTCTGTATTTCCTGTGACATTGATCTTATCTGGTCTCATCCACTGGTTTGCAAAACCAAACAAGAAAGGAAAGATCTCTACCATGCGCTGGTTAGGACTTGCGATGTGCCTTGGAGCATTTCTCGGGATCATGCATATAGGAGCACCTCTTGAAGAAATAGGAGTGCGTTTCACAGAGCTTGGTGGTGCTATCGGGTTTATGATGAGCATGCCATTTCTGATGTTTGCTAGTCGGGAGGTTGGCTACACCGTACTTGTTTCTGTATTCATCGCAGGACTCTTCATCTCCTTTGAACCAGACCTTGTGGGCATCTCGGAAAAGATAAACAAGATGGTAAAGAAGAAGCAAAAAGCTAAACGAAAAGCTAGACGAGTAGCTGCCGAAGAAGATGAATATGAAGAGGAGGAAGAAGAAGACGAGGAAGAAGAAGAGGAGGAAGAATGGGAGGAGGAAGATGCAGAAGACCTCATAGAAGAAGACTCCGAAGCTCCAGAGCTGAATATTGTTCGTCCTTCGTTTGCGAAGAAAGTCCTCCAGAAGACCACACAAAAAAGCATCAAGGATCAGCTAAAAGACACTCTGCAAATGCAAGATACACGCTATGAGGAATGGACGTTCCCCGCTTACGACCTCCTCGATGATGCACAAAGTGAACTCAAGATTGATGACGAACAACTCAAGCTGCAAGCACGTCTTATCGAAGAGAAGTTTCAGGAATTTGATATCGAGGTAACAATGAAGGACGCACACCCTGGCCCTACAGTTACTCAATTTACTCTGAAGCCATCGGAAGGTGTAAAGCTAAGTAAGATCAGTGCACTCAAAAGTGATCTTGCACTTGCACTTGCAGCTCCTAGCCTCCGCATAGAAGCACCTATCCCTGGTAAATCCCTTGTAGGTATCGAAATGCCAAATTCAGAACGTACAACTGTCCATCTTCGTGAGATTCTTGAGAGTCCTGAGTTCGTAGAAAGTGAATCAAACCTTACACTCCCACTTGGTCGGGATGTGTCTGGAAACGCTACAGTCTGTGCGCTCGATACTATGCCTCACCTTCTCATCGCAGGAGCGACAGGCTCTGGTAAGTCTGTCTGTATGAATACGTTCCTTACAGCACTGCTCTACCAGAATGCTCCAGATCAACTCAAACTCATCTTGATAGACCCGAAACGTGTAGAGCTTATGCCATACGATAACATCCCTCATTTACTCACTCCTGTTATCACGGATGCTGAGAAAGCTCTTCAAGCTCTCAGGTGGACTGTTGCAGAGATGGGACGGAGACTTCACCGTTTTTCAGAAGCGGGTGTACGAAACATCGAGGAATTCAATGAGAAGCAAGAGAATGATGAAAGTGTTCTCCCTCGTATTGTTATCGTTATCGATGAGCTTGCAGACTTGATGATGCGTCAGTACCGCAGAGATACAGAAACAATGATAGCACGCATAGCGCAGATGGCTCGTGCTGTTGGTATGCACTTGATTCTCGCAACACAGCGACCAAGCGTAGATGTTATAACAGGACTCATCAAAGCAAACATCCCAACGCGTATCGCTTTCCGAACAGTAAGTGCAGTGGATAGTCGCACGATCATAGACTCCATTGGATCAGAAGATCTCCTAGGTAAAGGGGACATGCTCTACATGACAGCGGAGACATCTCGTCCAGTTCGAATCCAAGGAATCATGATCGGTACAAAAGAAGTTGAACGTGTGATCAATGCTGTAAAAATTGCAGGAGGAGGAAAGATTACCCAAGATATCGGTCTTCTCGATAGAGACGATGAAGACGAGATGAATGAACAAGATATTATGCAGCACATCGATCTAGAAGCAGATGATAATGGAGGGGATGATTTGTTTTTCGAGGCTGTTCGTGTCATACAAGAAACAGGAAAAGCATCTGCAAGCCTGCTTCAACGTCGTCTCAGTGTCGGCTACGCACGTGCAGCTAAGCTACTCGACATCATGGAAGCGAAGGGTCTCATTGGCCCTCCAAACGGAGCAAAAGCCCGAGAGGTATACCTAGAGAAACTTGCAAACTAACGTATGCAGCTTCTAATAGGAACCGACAACGCGGGGAAAGTGACAGAGCTTTCTGAGTGCCTTGCACATCTTCCTTTTGACATACTTACCCCCAAGCGACTAGAGATAGAACTTCCTCCTCCAGAAGAGACTGGTTCGAGCTACACAGAAAACGCTATGCTCAAAGCTCGCTACTACTACAACGCAACGGGTATCCCTACACTTGCAGACGACTCTGGTATCGTCATCGACTCACTTGAAGGAGAGCTAGGCGTACACACGCGTCGCTGGGGTGCAGGTGCTGATGCAACTGACAGCGAGTGGATAGAGCACTTTCTGGAGCGTATGAGTAAAGAGGAGAACAAACGTGCTCGCTTTGTCTGTACTATTGCGTACATCGATCCAGAAGGTCGAGTACATGTGTTCGAGGGTGTGAACGAGGGTGTGATAACCGACAAGCTAGAGGCAGAGTATTTGCCAGGATTGCCCATCGCTGGTTGTTTCAAACCAGACGGGCATGACTTGGTCTATAGCGCGATGTCTGTAGACCAAAAAAACACTGTCTCTCATAGAGGCATGGCTATGCAGCAGTTTTTAGAGCATATCAACTAAGCAGCAGTTGATGAATCATCATTAATAGCTTTACCACCCTCTTCAAGCTTTCTTGTAGATGGTCTCTTAAATAATGCTTGTGTTCTCGTCCGCATCCTCTTCATAGCACTTGCACGCTGTTCTTCTTTTAGCTGGCTATGGTCTACAACTCCTCTTTGCATATCTACATTCAGGTGCCTTGCAGCATCAAAGAGCGCATTAAATGTAAGATCATTTTTAGGATCTAATCTCGAAATATCCATACTTGGAGCTTCTCCATCATGAAAGTGCTTCATTTCAATTGTTGGCTCATCCTTAGAAGCCTTTGGTGGAAATGTCATCACCATAACACCTTTACTACTATCTCGATGACCAAGTTCGGATCGAATATCGATAAGCACTCTTGTAAAAAATCGATCTTGGTAAGAAGAATGCTTAAAGTCTATATTTGGAATTTGCCAACGAGTGATCGTTATATGTCGCCCAGGTAATCCATCAGGAGCTATCTTTTTAACAAAAACTTGATCTGCTTCCTTTTCTTCAAATCCAGTTGGGTAATTCATGTTTAACTCCTTTAGATCTCCTTCTAAAGTATATCCTTTTACTATTTCTCCAGATGCTGCAAGCGTGTCTGCATTATCTAAGCTTGAAGACAGTAGATTTGCGTATCGATCTTCTCGTGTCTCTAGGTCTGGTGCTAATTCATCTTGTTCGTCCATGTTTAATATTATACCATTTTTTTCGTTTTTAAGCAATTTTATTATCAAGAGTTGAGATTATTCCAGTAATCTGGGCTAAGAACATGATTCATTGCTATGAGTTCAAGTTGCTCCTGCTCCTTTAATGTAAGCGCATCTTTCAGCTCCCAGCGTTCACATATAGTTAGTGATGAAAACATTTCTCCAAGAATCTTTCTGTTCTGTTCTATCTTTAATAACGCTTTATTCATAGTATCAGAACCAATCTTTAAGATTCCAGCAATACTAATGAGAGTATAGGTAGTTGCCTGAATGCCAGCGAACCATGATAGATATACAGGAACTGATGACATCAATAAAACCGACCTCATTGTAATTCGGATTGATCGCACCTTTCTATCGAGCTTATTTTTTTTCTCTACTTCACTACGAAGTATGTCTACTGGACCATCTAATTCATAAGGTTCCTGTATGTCATCTCCAAATACAAGAGTAACAGTATTTTCTCCATCTTCGTTTGAAAATACAGCTATCGGATAACTACTTGATTCTTCAGCAATCATAAATTCATCAACTTTCTGCATAGCGATTGATCTTACAGAGACGTGAAGTCGAGTGCAATAATCTTGGCCCAAACTTGCTGAATAAGCTCTGTGAGCTCGCGTTTCTCTGTTTGGGATACCTCATACGTACGAAGGACTGGGTGCTCGCTGCCTTCTCCAACGAAGTCGAGGATGAACTGCTGTGGCTGGATGATGCTGTATCCATGCTCCATAAGCAGAGCATAGAACACGAGCTGTCTGTGATAACCGTAGTCTTCTATCTGCTTTGGCGTCTTTGGCTTTCCTGTTTTGAAGTCGATCACTACTGCATGGGAGGAGTGTGGTTCGAGGAGATCTATGCGGTCTACCTTTCCTTTGATGGGAATGTCTCCAAGATGTGCGTTTATACCGAACTCTATGCGATCGATTATTGAGTAGGGAGACTGTAAACGCTGATCATAGTAGCGCGTGAGAGTCTCTTGCCCCATATGTTCCAAACGTGCATTTTCTGCTTCTGTGAGTAATTCACGGTCACGTAAGTGCGTGCTAAATTGTGCTATGCACTGCTCTTTGGTAAGAATGTCTCCAGACTTTACAGACTGCGCCCACTTTGCAAGGACGTGATGTATAGCATTTCCATACGCGAACTGCGCCTCTTTTGCTTGAGGTCTTTGCATCAGGTCAATTTCTAAAAAGACATTTGGATCTTCTAGGAAATGGTTGAGAGCTGTCGGAGACATTGCAAAGTTTTCTATCCTTTGTCTTAGAAATGCCTCATACTCACTGTCAAACTCTCGTATGGGCTTCGCTAGAAGCACAGACATCTTCTCTGGGTTTTCTACTTCTCTGTCTACTTCTTTCAAATCCCCTGCTTCCGCAAAGAAACCTGAAGGAGATACTGTTTTAGTACTGTCACCTGTCGTAAGTTCTCGAGGGCACGTAAAGAGGAGTTCCCGCTTAGCTCTTGTCATAGCGACGAAAGTCACTCTGCGTTCATCTTGCTGTTTCTCAAATGACTTCTGGTCTTTGTGCCATCCAAAGAGGAGATCTTCGGGAATAGTGATGCTTGGAGGGTTACGACGCTTGTCCCAGTGCCCCTCGCGAAATCGTGCCAATATAACTGTTTGGAATTCTAGCCCCTTACTCTTATGTGCAGTCATGAGCTGAACACCCGTCTCCGTGAGATGCGGTAAGTCGTATTTGAGACGTAGATCGCTATAATCTGGGTTGCTATAAAAGTCGAGATCACTCAGTAACTTCGCAAATGAGAAGTTTGGTTGTTCATACGCACGCTGTTTAATTCGGTCAAAGAACTCTTGGCCTGCTGCAAAGTCGACTATATCCATCTCACCTTTGGTGAAGTCTTGCAAGAGTCCACTGTCTATATAGATATGTTCCAGTGTTTCAACGACGGTACGAGAGCCAAGTTTCTGATGTAGTGAGAAGATAGTGTCTCTTGCTGCTAGTACACGATCTAGAAAGCGCAGAGAAATTTTAGGCGCATCTTCAGTGTCGAGTATGAGTAACAGATCATACAGAGATGCTTTTTGCTCTCTTCGTAGGCGAAAGAGGAGCCCCAAGTCGGCTGGGTGACAATCAAAACATTCACAACTAAGTGCATCTGCTAAAAGTGCGGAGTTTTCCGGAGTTGCTATAGCACGAATAATACACAGTGTCTGTTGGACTAGAGGATGTGAGAGCAAGTCGAGCTTTCCAGATAGCTGCACAGGGATGCCACTTGCTTTGAGTACTTCGTAATACGGCAGTAGCTCTGCATTTGTTTGTACGAGAATTGCGATTTCTTCAGGAGCCTGCCCACTTGTCACTCGCTGCTCAACAAGATCTGCGATCATCCACGGTTCAGTCATATCACTAGCGGCGAAGAGAAGTTGTGGCTCCTTTCCTTCATCTTCAGTCGCAGATACAAGATGCTTGTCGAGTCCGTCTATCTTCCCAACAAGTCGCTCTTCATTGTTCTCTATAAGAGACTCAGCAGCGTCTAATATCTTCTGTGTGCAGCGATAACTCGTTGTCAGTGCGATAACTGGTGCTGAGGGAAACCGTTCCCGAAAGGATAATATATTTGTAAGGTTTGCTCCTTGAAACCTGTAGATTGCTTGGTCATCGTCTCCTACTACAAAAAGATTTGGGCTATTATTGCCTGTAGGATCTTTTGTAAGAAGTTCTATGAGTTTGTTTTGCGATCCGTTTGTATCTTGAAACTCATCGACTAGAACATACTGGTAGCGCTCCTGTAATCCAGCAAGCATCCATTCCTCTTGTGCTAGGGCTTGGGTGACGTTCAATATCATATCTTCATAGTCATATCTACCAGTGTCTTGCAGCATCTTTTCATACCGGTGAAAGACCTCTATACATTCACGAAATTTCCGTGCTGTAAGCATGTTCCTCTCATGGATCTTGGTTCCCTCTTTACTTTTAGATACCATCTCTTGATCAAAGGTCTTTACGATAGTTTCCAAAGCATCCCTATCTACCGCCCCCTCGCGTTTGAGTTGTGATATACGACTGAGTATGTCTCTTGATCTGCTGTACGGGGACTTAGGATTTACAAGCTTAAGATCTGGGAGCAACTGGTCGATGATAGTATTGACCGTTCTGTAACGCTCTACATCTGAGATCTGTTCTAGAGAATTCCAGTCTTCGAATACTACAGGGTGGCTAGATATAACATCATTACAGAAGCCATGGATAGTGTTAACGGTAACACTGTACGCATCACTGCCTATAAACTTGCGCAGTCGTTGGCGCATAGCTGTAGCGCCGCTTGTTGAAAATGTTAAACAAAGTATATTACTTGGTCGCATCTGTGTTTTTTGCAGTATATTTGCTACGCGCAAAGCAACCACCTGGGTTTTTCCTGTTCCGGGACCAGCAACTACCATTACTGGACCTTCTATTGTATCGACTGTAAGGCGCTGCTGCGGATTTAGTGTTTCATATGCTGCATGAAACTCCGTTGCTTGCATGAGCTTACGTGCAGCTTTTCTCTTACTTGCTTCTGTGGATGAATCCTTTACTGGAGCACTCATATATTGATGTTACCACAGAAAGAAATAGAAGAAATAGAAGCAATAAAGGATTCTCCTAATTCGATTTATTGCAATTACAGATATATTTTATCCTCTATTTCCTCTATTTCTTTTATTGCCTCTACTTCTTTTCGCTCTATATATAAGATGTAATACGCTGTATATATATTGTATTACATTTCTGTAGACAAATACTATCCTCTATGCTCTATTTATGTTTTTTCATGCTACAATTGTTTTACTAATTCTTTCCCCTTTATCCCTATGGGTGATTCATGTAGTAACAAATGCACCGTTTGCAAAGTCGGTTGCATCCTTATTCTCATCGGAGGTATCAACTGGGGCCTTGTCGGTCTTGGTGGATTCCTCGGTAGCGACTTAAACGTCGTACACATGATCCTTGGCGCTTGGCCAAAAGTAGAATGGCTCGTCTACCTCCTTGTTGGAGTAAGTACACTTTGCAAAGCTATGAAGTGCTGTAAGTGCTGTAAATAATTCCGTTTTATTCTCTTTTCTTCTTCATTATCCTATGGAAAAATCTATGATAAAAACGGTTGCAAAGTTCCTTGTAATTATCGGAGCGATAAACTGGGGACTTGTCGGTCTTGGGAATCTTATGGGTAGCGATATGAATATCGTTCATATGCTTCTCGGTGGTATGGATATGCTAGAGGACATTGTTTATGTTCTTGTTGGTCTTAGCGGAATCTACGGTTTGATTCGCAAATAATTTTACAAATAAAAGGGTGAAGCTCCTGCCTCGCCTTTTTGTTGCATGAAGATCTATGCCATCTTCTTGTCTTTCATCTCTTCTACACCAAAGTCTGGATCGAAGAACGGATTGCTAGGAACAAATCCTGCTCTCTTTGGAGCCTCACCGTGCTCACGAATAGTCATTGAACGTGGATGGTCACGCATTTTCTGGAGCACTTTTGCTTCGATCTGACGGATTCGCTCACGTGTAACACCAAACTCTTTTCCTACCTCCTCCAGAGTGTGTCCGATACCATCACTGAGTCCAAATCGCATCTCAACGATCTTACGTTCACGTGGAGTGAGGAACTCTAACATGGAGTGTACGTTTTCCTTCTTGAGCTGACGGCTTGTTGCATCAAAGGGATTGATGGCCTCCTCATCTTCGATAAAGTCTCCAAGCTTACTATCTTCTTCACTTCCAACTGGAGACTCAAGTGAGATGATATCTTGGCTGATCTTCTGAATGTGACGCACTTTTTTCACGTCCATCTCCATCTCAACAGATAGCTCTTCTACAGTTGGCTCACGTCCAAGCTCTTGTACGAGACGACGTTGTGTATGTGTAAGCTTATTAATGGTCTCTACCATGTGCACTGGAATACGAATAGTACGCGCTTGGTCTGCAATTGCACGCGTGATAGCCTGACGTATCCACCATGTCGCATATGTAGAGAATTTAAATCCACGCTCTGGGTCAAACTTCTCTACAGCACGAAAGAGTCCGATATTTCCCTCTTGGATAAGATCTAGGAATGAAAGTCCGCGGCCAATGTACTTCTTTGCTATAGAAACAACCAATCGAAGGTTTGCTTCAGCAAGTTGTTGTTTTGCAGATGCGTCACCTTTGCGGATGCGACGAGCAAGCTCTACTTCTTTTTTTGCATCAATCAGTGGAACACGACCTATCTCTGAGAGATACATTCGTACGGAGTCATTGCTGATCTCAAGAAGGTCTACCTCTCGCTCACGTCGACGCTTTGTCTTTTCCTCTTCATTAATATCTTTCTCATCTATGGCAATACCAGCTGTAGCAATCATATCACGCATTTCATCATTCTTATCACTCTTCTCCACCTTAGATTCGACATCTTCGGTATCGTCGTCATCGTCGTCATCGTCATCAAATCCAATATCGACATCGACATCGACATCTGCATCGTCTGAACTAACGATCTCTGTAAGGTCTTCTGTAGGTTCACCAATATCTGCTTTTGTTTTCTTCTGCCATATAAGAGCGTCTTTTACATCGATTACTTGAATACCAAGATCCACGAGCAATGAGTAAATATCATCAAGTAGATCGACGTTTGTCTCTGCGTTTGGCACCACAGCCATAATTTCTTGATGTGTCACATATCGTTGTTCTCTGCCTTTTTTAATCAAATGCCTTACCTCATCAGGAAAACCTTTCAGATCTTCATCTGTTGGTTGCGCGATGAATTTACGTGGATGCGAAGCCATAAGTCCGAAGTAGCCTAAACCTCTTCTCTGTATAAGGAAAGTGAATTTATGGGGAAATAGGGCAAAATTGAGAAGATGCAGATGAGTTAGAGGATGTAGAGGATACAGATGAAATGCTATAATTCTTTGCATCTTTTGAATCTTTCGTCAGGTAGCCATCTTCGCCAATTTCAGGACTTCTTGATATTTGGTAGAGAGTTGAGCCTCATCGCCAAATCTTCCTTCTGCTTTTGCCTTTGCTAGTTCCTTGGCAATCTCCTTCTGTTTATGCTGTAGAATGTTGCGATTCGCTACTGTGCAATTTTTTTTGAGTTCACGTTGAGCTGTGGATTCAGACCAATCTGACATATCATGATTTTCACAATACAAAAGAAGTATACCTACACGCTCTGCGTCTTCCCCTTCAAGTCCAAGTGTTTCTGCAGTAAACAGCTTTAGATCTTCTGGTGCACTTTTTATTGCTTCATATAGCACAGCACTAAATCCCTCATCTGGTGGTAAAAGCTTCTCTATCATACTGCGCAATGTTGGATAGAGGAGAAAGATGCCCATGACGACTTCTGTTGCGGATAAGTGTTTCTTCTTTTCTGCCTGACGTTCACTACTTGTTGGCTCTACATATGTTGGAAAGATCTGCTTCTGCTGTAGTCTTTCGAGATCTTCTTTTAGCGCAGTCTCGCTAGTTTGTAAAACACCAGCGGCTTTTGTGAAGTAATGTTCACGTTCTACAGAAGTTGGAATCGACTCCATCAGCGGATATAAGATTTTCATAGCATCTCGCTTTCCTTCTACGGAATTTGTATCGAATGATTTTATGTGCTCTAAGACTGCATCGAGATACGGCAAACCACCATTTTCAAGAAGTTTTTTTAGTAGTGCAGGATCTTTTGCAGCAGTTTCGTCTGGATCTTTATAGGGAAGAGCAACGACGTGCACATGAATCCCCTCTTCACTACACAAAAGGAATGCCCGACGTGCGGCATCTTTACCAGCTTGATCTTGGTCTAGGCAGAGGATGACTTTCTCACACATACGCTTAAGAATCTTTACATGCTGCTCCGTAAGTGCCGTACCAGATACTGCAACGACATTTTCCACACCAACTCTATGACATGCCAGAACATCGAAGTACCCTTCGACCATGACGACAGCTTTTGCTTCTCGCATAGTGTCCTTTGCTTTCTCTAAGCCGTAGAGAATACTGGACTTGTTATAAAGTGGGCCTTCTGCGTTATTGATGTATTTAGCGTCATCCTCTCCAAGAGTTCGGCCACCAAAGCCAACGATGTTTCCTTGATGGTCGAAAATGGGAAACATAAGACGGTTTCGAAATCGATCGTAGATCTTCGCTTCCTGTAGATCTTTTTGTACACCTAGTCCTGCTGCAAGTATCTCACTACGACTAAAGCCTTCCTTGAGAAGATGTTCATACGTTGCAGAAAAGGAGTTTGGAGCCATGCCTAAACCAAATCCAGTCACTTGATCCTCAGGAACTAAACGTTTTGCTATGTACTCCATAGCAACAGGAGTTTGCTTCAATGTGTTTTGATAAAACTTGAGAGCTGCCGTAAGACAATCTCTCAGTCGATCTTTTTCATCTTTCTTGATTGCTGTCGATGGAGCATCTGCGACGACTATACCTACTCGATCTGCAAGATCTTTTACTGCCTGTCGAAAGTCCACTCCTTCTATCGCTTGGTAGAAGCTAAAGACATCACCGCCTGTCTGGCAAGCAAAACAGTATGCAATGCCTTTATCTGGCGATACAAGAAAGCTTGGGCGCGTATCGTTATGAAATGGGCAGACACAGACAAAATTGCGTCCTTTCTTTTTTAACTGACAGTAACCACCCACGAGTTCATCTATAGGTAGTCGCGCTTTGATTTCTGTGACGGGATCCATGGCTGTTTATTGTAGCACTTTTTTACGCTGTTGTAAGTTGTAAGTTCTAGGTTGTACGTTGATTTGTTAAATGCAACTTACAACATACAACCTATAACGGAGCAGAATGAGAAACCACCCACCTCGGCAAATGATTCTTCAACTTCCCTTCTCTCGCTCTTCCTCTACCGATGCACACCCCTCTGTATCGCACGAGACTATGGCCAATGAGATCTTCAGGACAATCTATATTTGAGCCTTCAAGATACTGCTGCAATTGGACATCATCTATATCACTCACATGACCGGTTGCATCGTCACAACGCAATGTTGCCATCTCATGACTTAAATATAACGGACAGTCGCGTACAGTACGGCCAAGTGGCATGCCTACAGAATAATCTACCGTAGGAAGCTTGTACTTCGACACTGCTGCAGTGGTAAGAATAAGTTGATCTCCTCTGTCGTATATAACATCGGTGTCTCCTATGCATTTGCTTCCATGATTCTTTTGGATGAACTCGCGTAACTCTGATGTTGCTCTTTTGTTGATCAGCTCCTCACGAAATCGTACAAAGTTCACTGGCTCAAGCTCTGTCGTAGGGCCAGTCTTTTTGAAGACCGCACAGAAGAAACCTTCGGTATCGTATGTTTGTGGCCAAAGGCGTACACAGTTTCCACCAGTATCTTGAACAGCTGTTGCATCAGCTATTCCCTGCTTCAGCTCTTTCCAAGATTTCAATGACTCTGGCTCTATATTTCCTTTAAACTTTTCCAATGCCCATGCGACGATCTCTTCATTCTCTTCTGGAGCAAGTGTGCAAGTGGAGTAGACGATGCGTCCTCCTATCTTCGTTGCATGTATTGCAGATTCGATCAGCTCACGCTGTAGTTTGGCAGCTTTTCCGATGGAATGCTCCGATGTGTACTGCAACGCAGTCGGATCTTTACGTAGTGTGCCCTGTGCTGTGCATGGTGCATCTATAAGCACACGGTCGAACCTCCCAGTCATATGCCGACCAAACCACTGCCCTTTCTTCTTCGTCATGATGACATTGAGCACGCCACTGCGACTAAGTGCGTCTTGGAGTGTGCGAAGCCGCTTCTCGTCCATATCATTTGCGATGATGATTCCCTCTTGCCCCATCGCAGATGCGATCTGTGTCGTCTTACTGCCGGGTGCTGCAGACATATCCAAGATCTTCTCTCCTGGCTGAGGATCAAGCAGTGCAATAGGCAACATACTGGCAGCCTCTTGGAGGTACATATGCCCAAGGAGGTGCAAAAGGTCTTTCCCTAGAGCTTCGTCTTTGTTTTCTCTTTCAATGTAATACCCTTCTGGACACCATGGCACTGGTTCAAGCTTCCACTGCTTCTCCTTAGCCCAAGATGTAAATGCCTCTTTGGAGGATTTGAGAGTATTGAACCGAACGCATTTGCGAAGAGGACGAGTGCTAAATGTCTTCAAATCCTCAATATCTGTATATTCTGCATATCTATCGAATGCAGAGAGGTCTGCCTGTTGGGATGAACTTGGCTTCATTGTGGTAGATTGTAATTGACTATTGCGAAGAATACTTGGTATTTTGCACTACTTTATGAAAGCCTCAAAAGAATACAGGGAATCTCAATATGACCGTTTTACTATAAGCGAATATGGCACAGGGTCTCCTAGAAGGATCTGTGTTGGTGGTCTTGCCTATAGCCCAGGTGACTATAAAGCACTAGCAAGCAAACTTCCTGGTACGACGTATGTTGTCGATAATCCAATGCACACAGGCATGATGGATTGGAACTTGGAAGAACTTCGGAGTAAATATATAGAAATAATGAATATGCTTGGTTGCAGTATTGTCGTAGGACATTCTCTGGGATGCCTGGATACAATAGAAATGTGCAAGTCATCAACTGTTCGTATTAAGGGTGCAGTTCTACTTACTCCACCACTCAATGATGATTTACGTCACAATAAAGGGGTCTCAAAGCAACAGCTTAATACTGAACAATTTGGAATGTTAGATACAGTCATTGGTGAGCTATGTAGAGATATGAGTGATGAAGAATACCTTGCCTTTTTACTTGAGCACTACACATTATATGGACACCGAATAAAAGTGAACTACAAGAAAGGCATGCCAAAACCTGAACAGCTCACTCATTTGATAGATCTGCTAGTAAAAGACATGCACAGGCTTCGCACAAAATTTCTAGCAATACTGGGTACGGAGGACATCTGGTACCCAGGCGCAGGTCAGTGTCCTACATTCCCAGAAAATGTACGTATACAAGCTGTACAAGGAGCACATTACATTCATAGAATTCATGCAGCTAAAATTGCAGAGTTGATCTTTGACTGGGAGCAAAAACTCTAACTACACACTCCATACTCTATTTGCTATATGTGTTTTAAGTTCATGGATGGGTCTATTGATAAAATCATCTGGATTTGATGGTTTAAAATACGTCTCATTAACTTGAACTGAGTCTGAACCTACTGATCCTCTTATCAATTCTCCATCTGGTTGTGAATGAACATACCGTGGAAATTCCATAAGTCCCTGAATAAGCATTCTTGCGAGTCTGGTGTCTCCTTTACATAGTTCTTCTGGAGTCTGCACTACTTCGCCACAAGCGACTTGCCTCAATACATTAAAAAGTAATGCTAGCTCTGTAGCTTCTCTCTGTTTTTCGCCTTCTGGTTTCACAAGGCACCGTGGTTCATCAGGTGCCACGTGTCGCCTTACTGATGTTCGTGCATTTATCATAGAGCACAGAATAGCAGAATAATTCTTTAAACAAGTTATATTTTTGTCAATTTTTCCTTACTCTATCGAAGATTGCACGAATACCACTGTTTTCTTGTTCTATTGTTAAAAAAAGCAACGTGAAATGAGGGTCCATCCTTGCTTCAGTGATAAGCTCTTTATGCGCAGGCGTCGTTATGCCATCTATGAGAGAATTACGAATAATTCTCGTAAGTATCTGATCTAGTCGCATGAGAGGATACTCTGGACACTGCTCTTCACATTGCCGTTCAAGATCACATAAGCGCATGCACAAGAGTGTATAGCAAAAAAAGTAAATGTGCACTGACTCTGCAGGAAGACTAAACTTTGACAGAAATAGCATCTACATATTCAATAAACAGTGTAGCGGGGCACCTCTCCCTTTTAGGGAGGGGATAAAGGGGAGGGTTTAAAAAAGGTATTCCTTATTCATACTCCAAACCCAGAAAGAGTTGCATGCTCTCTAACTATCTAGATGTTGCAGTGTTTTACGAAAGCCAAAGCATTGTAGGACAAATTACCATAAAAAGCCCTCCCCTTAGTCCCCTTCCTGCCTGTCGGCCATAGCCAAGCGTGCCGGCCATAGCCCAGAGACGACTGCTGATGCGAGGGAGGGGTGCGCCATTCGACTATGCTCATGCTAAACAAGCGAAAGGAGTCACATGAGATGTAGTATACCAAATTGATTTGCAATTCTCTACACCACAAAACTTACGAGCTTCCCTTGGATGTATATCTCTTTTCGAATCTCCTTCCCTTCGAGGAATTTAGAAACATTTTCTTCAGCTTTGGCGAGTGTCAACACCTCTGATTCTTCTGTGTCTGGTGCTACGACTATGGTTCCACGTAGCTTTCCAGATACTTGGATGGCAACAGTCACGGTGTCTGTTACAAGGATAGACTCGTCGAATGTTGGCCAAGATTGGTCGAAGCAATACCCGGTGCCTCCAGTCGTCTCCAAGAGTTCATCTGCGAGGTGTGGCGCCATGGGTGCTATGAGGAGTGCGAAGGTCTTTGCAGTATCTGGAGAGATGCCTTCTTCTTTATCGAGTACGTTCATGAGCTCCATGAGAGCAGCTAAGGCTGTGTTGAAGTGAAGCTTCTCGATGTCCGTGGTGACTTTCTGAATCGCCCAGTGCAACTTGGCTGTTGCATCTTTGGATTGCGTGACCCTCGCATCGAGCTTTCCTGTAAACAACTTCCAGATGCGCTTTACGAACCTGTCGACTCCTTTGATACCCGTATCACTCCAGTCTCCTCCGTCGGTAAATGGTCCCATGAACATGAGGTACATACGGAAAACATCACTACCGTAACGGTCTATGAATGCATCTGGGCTTACGACATTACCCTTACTCTTGCTCATTTTTGCTCCACCGTTTGTGATGATCCCTTGGTGCAACAAACGCTTAAACGGCTCATCATGTGCGATGATACCCATGTCTTTCAGTACCATGGCTACGAAACGTGCGTAGATAAGGTGCATACATGCATGCTCTGGACCACCAATGTACATATCTACAGGCATCCACTTTTTATCGATCTGCGGATCGATGAATTTAGCATTTGGCTTTTGGAGTTTGGCATTTATCCCAATGTCATCAGTACTCAGATACATCAACTGATAAAATGAGCTACACACAAACGTGTCCATCGTATCGACTTCTGGCGTCCATCCTTTGCCAAAGATCTTCTCTGTACGTGCGAGCAACTCTTTGCTCTGTGCAAGTGGCGATGTTCCCTTGGGCTTGAACTCTACATCTGTCGGCAGTACCCAAGGCAAATGCTCTTCGGGGATCGCATGTGGGTTACCTTCTGGGTCATACACGATGGGAATAGGTGCACCCCAGTAGCGCTGACGAGAGATGCTCCAATCACGAAGTTTATACTGAACCGTGGGATAACCGATACCCTCTTTTTCCAAATACTTGATGATATCCTGTCGC
>JAQBVR010000021.1 GCA_027623015.1 bacterium
AGTGAAGCAAGGAGGTTAGATCTACTCATATGAAGAGTATCAGTTTGAAAGCGAAATGGTATGAGCAAAGATCGCAAGCTGAGTCGAAGAGCCCATTAAGCACACACAAAACCATTTCAATTGCATTCGCGGATGCCGTGACCCACCATTGATATCTTTTAAAACAAACAACTATACCTCTCCTGTAATCAGGAGATACTAAACTGAATAATTGCATAGTGTATACTACCGTAGCTCACTGATGTTTCCATTTGGGAGGTAGAGCAAGAAGATTCCAAGGAGGATAGATACGACATTACTTAGAAGAGGATTTCCTGGGAACAGGTATATGTCGATAAGATTCCAAATACCTCTCCAGACAAATACTACGGCTATCACGACAACCAATGTCTGCACAAATGTAGGACTAAGGCTGAGAGAAAATGAACTGGTCTTCTTTTTAGCTGCCATAACAGATAAGGGGAAAGTACGAATAATAAAAAGTTTACACAAGACATTGCAATTTACATAGCTCATACACACATCCCAACGTATGATCTGCTTATGAAAGTCGCAATAGTTCATGAGCTTCTGACCAGACGCGGTGGCGCAGAGCGCGTTGCCAAAGTCCTTGCAGATATGTTTCCAAAGGCCCCCATCTACACACTTCTCTACAACGAGAAGAAGCTTAGCGATTGGTTTCCAAAAGAAAGAGTTCACGTACCAAATTTTCAATTTTCAATTTTCAATTTTCAATTTCTTTACAAATATAATCATCACCTTCTCCTTCGTCAGTTTCCAGCAATGACAGAGCAATGGGACTTCACAGACTACGATATAGTAATCTCAAGCTCCTCAGCTTTTGCTCATGGCATCATCACAAACGGAAAGACAAAACACATCTGCTACGTCCACTCACCTGCTCGCTACCTCTGGGATGCCACACACGAAGTACTAGACCGTGCAGCACGCGGCCCTCTTGGATTTCTCAAACGCAAATACTTGGAGCACACGTTCCACAAGCTTCGCATCTGGGACGCAGAAGTTGCACCGCGTGCAGATGTCCTCATCGCAAACTCCAAAGAAGTACAGCGCCGCATCGAACTCTACTGGCGCAGAGACTCTCAAGTCATCCATCCGCCCATTGATCCATTCTGGTTCGAAAACCCAAAACCCAAAACCCAAAACCCAAAACCATACTTCTTAATCGTCTCCACTCTCACACCATACAAAAACATCGAAATAGCGATCCAAGCATGCAATAAGCTACAACTCCCACTCAAGATCGTCGGAGAAGGACCAGATGCCAAAAGACTGCAATCCCTTGCAGGAAAAACAGTAGAATTCCTCGGATACAAGCCAAGTACAGATGTACAAAAATTGTATACAGAAGCGTCCGCTGTCCTCTTCCCCGGAGCAGATGACTTTGGCATGGTGCCAGTAGAAGCTATGGCCTGTGGTACTCCTGTAATCGCACTACGCAAAGGTGGTGCACTCGAGACAGTCATCGAAAACCAAACAGGACTCTTCTTCGATGAACCAACAACAGAGTCACTGCAATCTACACTCAGTTCATTTGATGCAAATGCATTTGATTCAACTATGTGCAGAGAACACGCGAAGCAATTCTCTCAACAACTCTTTGAGCAACAGATACGAGAAATTTTCACTAGTATCTAATTCTCTTGTCATCGACCTTGTCTGAGTGAGAGGATCACGTAGTTCTACCCAATTAGCGCTCGAATGCCAAGTGACCTCGAAGCTAATGACATCTTGGTTGAGAGCGCGCCAAGTAAATGTCGAGCATGAATCGCTCGAACGAGTATTCAGATGACAAAGCATTCTTTTGTTTCTTTTCTGATGCATCAGAAAAGAAAGATTAAGCCCTAGCAACCAACGTTCCACCCACAACGATCAACACCGATCCCAAGATAAGCTGAGATGAATTCACCCCTTTCCATTCTGCAAAAAGCCACATGCCAAGCAGCACTGCTACTAGGGTATTCATGTTAAACAAGGGAACAAGCTTTGCGATGGGTGAGTTGTATACCTGAAGTGCATACGCAACACCAAAGCTTGCTGCACCCCACAAAAATCCCGCTGTTGCTGCATAAGAAGCTGAACGAGAAGATATACTCATATCCGTGTGAAAAAGCAGAGATGCTGCACCAGCGATGATGATGCCAACACCTGCAGCCATGACATACATCGGAGGGGAGATCCCTTCTTTGACACTCATCTTCACAAACACATTTGTAAATCCATACACCACAGCAGGCATGAGACCTCCAATGATTAAGCCCATTGATTGAGGAGAAATGTTCATTTTAGCTAAACAAAGATTGATCCGTACTATCTGCGACCCGCATACCGAGTACTTCATACGTCAGCTCAGTTGCCATCCGTCCTTTTGCTGTACGCTGCAAGAATCCACACTGGATCAGATAGGGTTCGTAGACATCTTCGAGTGTATCCATTTCTTCTGCTATAGACGTTGCCAATGTAGAAAGCCCTACTGGACCGCCACCGAACTTCTCAACAATTGCAGACAATATCATACGATCTGTTTCATCGAGTCCCCTCTCATCTACTCCAAGAGACTCCAATGTGTGCAGGACACGATCGTTTGAAATACTAGATTCATCTCGGACTTGTGCAAAATCACGGATAGAGCGAACAAGGCGATTGGCGATACGTGGTGTTGCACGACAGCAACCAGAAAGATACTGCGCTACGCCATCGTCGAGATTGATGGAGAGTAGCTGTGCACTGCGCATGATGATGTCCTCCATCTCGTTATTCGAGTAAAACGATAGCTTGTAGTTGTGCACGAAACGATCTCGCAATGGAGCAGAAATAGACCCAGCTTTCGTCGTCGCACCGATCAACGTAAACGGTTTAAGCTCTAACCGCATCGAGCGCGCTGTCGGCCCCTTACCGATAACAAGATCTAACGCATAGTCTTCCATAGCACTATAGAGAACTTCTTCGATAGCAGGACGCATACGATGAATCTCATCGATAAAGAGTACATCTCCTTGTGCCAGGTTTGTAAGAAGTGATGCCAAGTCACCTGGCTTCTCTATAGCAGGCCCACTAGTGATGCGCATCTGCGAACCCATCTCCGTCGCAATGATATTTGCAAGAGTGGTCTTCCCAAGTCCAGGAGGGCCATGCAATAGCGTATGTCCAAGAGCTTCTCCCCGCTTACTTGCTGCTTCCATATGTATAAGAAGATGCTCTTTTACTTTTCCCTGACCTACGTACTCCGACATCGACTTCGGTCGTAAAGACTGTTCAAATGCCTCAGATTCTCGACGAGTCTTGCTCGGTTCAACTATAGGATCTTTAGTACTGCGAGAGCGTTGGATTACCATACTCCTATACTACCGTACAATTGCCAATTGCCAATTGCTATTGCGCAAAATACAATCAGATCAATGATTAAGAAGAAAACATTCCCTTTCACTGGCTCATTCATCACTGCACTAGTCGTACTTGCAGTTATCGATGCGGCATTTATAGAGAAGGGAATCTTCGTTGTGCCTGTTGTAGACACGCCTAATCCGATAGCACGGGTAGAACCACAAGAAGTCACCGAACAACCTCTACAAGGTAGTACCTCTTCAAACGGAGCTGTTGGAGTGCAGAAGTCTAGTGGCCCAGATGTACTAGAAACTCTCGTACGTACTGGGTTCAGCTTTACCGATAACAAAGATACCACTCTACTAAGCCAGATCATCCCTGCAGATATCGCTGAAGTGCAAGCGCATGTCCTCATGAAAGATAATGACAGAGTTGGCTTACTTGCATGGACAGAGTCACTACAGGTAAAAGTCTACTTCATAGCTCTCAAAGAGGCATTGCACTCCACCTTCTCACCAAAGATGCAAGATCTCGTCGATGAAACGCAGACAAGAGAAGATAGACCACCTCGGAATCTTCTGACTTTCTTAGATCCTGCCATATCAGAGGAACGCATCGTATTTGTCCGTATTCGAGAAAGACTATACGAATTTCATGTTTCCAAAGGGAAGGACGAAGAGATATTTGAGCTCATAGAAGCACTGACTAATTAAAGAAATAAAGGAAATAGAAGAAATAGAAGATTCTCTGAGAACGGTATTAAGCCGCTATTTCCTGTAATTCCCTTATAAATTCATTGACCACAAGAACTCGTATCTTTACAGTACTCCCACTATGGCAAAGAAGATTACCAAAGTCATCAAAGCGCAAGCAAAAGGCGGACAGGCGAACCCTGCTCCACCACTCGGCCCTGTTCTTGGACAGGCTGGTGTAGATATAAATGCATTCTGTACACAATTCAACGAACAGACTAAAGATCGTATGGGACAGGTTGTCCCTATTCAGATCACTGTATACGAAGACCGCTCATTTAGCTTCATCCTTAAGCAGGCTCCAGCGGCTGTATTGATACTCGAAAAAGCAAAACTAAAAAAGGGAAGCGGCGAGCCAAACAAAACGAAAGTTGGCACACTTACAAAGAAACAAGTTCAAGAAATTGCAGAAGTTAAAATGGTAGACCTCAATGCTACAAGCATCGATGCTGCTGTGAAAATAATTGCTGGAACAGCAAGGAGTATGGGGGTGACGGTTGAATAGTTGTAAGTTGTAAGTTGTAAGTTGTGTGTTTTTCGATTCGATTGTTTAACAAATAATAGAACACAGAACACAGAACTCAGAACAATTTGTCAATTTGCAATTCGACAGCTATTCCGTATCCTTTATATACATCTTTCCACAAGTAACTTTATGGGTGAAACACCTCTGTTCTCAGCAATGTTTAGTTTCGTAGGTATGTTCTACGGATTCGTCGTTCCTCTTCTTGTATTGGTGTTTCTTGCACTTGTTCTTGTGCCAAGCACACTGCGCGGAAATGCGAACCCTCGCAAAGTTGCAGAGGCTACTTTCTGCTATCTGTTACAATCACTTGGTGTATTGCTCATGACTGCTGGCTCACTCCCTACAGTGATCAGTGTTCTTGCAGGTATTCAACTAGCTGGCAGTACCTACTTCACACTCCTGACAATCTTCGCTAGTGGTGGCGGACTATTCCTCTGGAATGATCACATCGTACGCAATATCGACGAAGCATCTCGTGAAATACCAGAGACCCTATTTCTCTATCTCTACCGAATCATTGGTCACCTTATCGTATTCCTCTGGACGCTCTCATTCTTGATAACAATCATCAGCGGTACGGCAACTGAAGCAGGGTGGTGGATCATGCCTTTCGTCATGGTGTGCTACGGCGGACTACTTGTTTGGACTACACACCCAATCAACCCCATTGAACATGAGAGCTTCTTTAGCGTAATGAAGTGGAAAACGAAGGCTACAGTCAAATCTAAAGCTTCTAAGGCTCCACACCCAAAGAAGAAAGTTGTCCGCAAAAAAGCGACAACGAAGAGGCGAAAATAGACCAATAGATGCAGAGGACTCAAATAAAGCAGATGATGCAAACGATTTAACCTTCTATTCTGCATCCTATTTATCTCGCTTTATGATTGACCCATCATTTCCAGATACATAAAGTAGCTATACTTTATTCGTGGGAGTCTTCACGACGCCCGTACCACGTTCACCATTATGAAAACTTCTACAAACACCAGTAAGAAATACACCGAAGCAGTAAAGCTCATCGATAAGGAATCCTACACTACAGCTGAAGCAGCTGATCTTCTTCCAAAGGTTTCTACAGTGAAGTTTGACGCAACTGCTGAGGCTCATATCCGTATTAACGCAGATACAACACAAGCTGACCAACTCGTTCGTACAACAGTATCTTTACCACACGGCACAGGAAAAACAGTGCGTATCGCTGCGTTTGTCGAAGACGATCAAATAGAAGAAGCAAAGAAGGCTGGTGCTGAACTTGCTGGTAAAGAGGAGTTGATCAAAGAGATAGAGGCTGGAAACATCGACTTCGATATCGCAATCGCATCCCCTGCTGTCATGAAAGACCTTGCAAAGATCGCTAAGACTCTTGGGCAAAAAGGAATGATGCCAAACCCTAAGGCTGGAACAGTAACAAAAGATATCGCAAAAACTATCAGCGAGCTCAAGAAGGGTCGTATCGAATGCAAGATGGACAAGCAAGGAATCATCCACACTGTCTTTGGTAAAGCATCTTTTGGAACAGTAAAACTAACCGAAAACCTCGATGCTCTCCTCGTAGCAATAAAAGAAGCTCAGCCTGCTGGTATCAAAGGTACATACATCAAGTCAGTCACCATTGCTCCAAGCATGGGACCTGGCATCAAGGTGCAGTTTTAGTTTAAATATCACATAGAGGGGGCATATCCGCTCTTACTAGTACAACATCAGTGATGCGAAAGGGCATGCACTACACGAATATAACCACACTGCTAGAGAGCACACATATGATATCATTACTGGAGATAGGTAAACACTAAAGGTTACTTCAGTAGTACCAGATGTTACGAATCAAAAGCATAAGATCGTAATAATTATATTTAAAATAGCATCATGTAGGCACTGAAAGCAAAAATCACATGGAAGGAGAAATAGACTGGCTTTCACTCAGGGGGCTCTCGGGAAATAACTCTGAAAAACACACCATTCAAACACTCACACCAAATGAAAGAAGAATACTTGTATTACTCGAAAAGGGATTCAGAGTTAAGGAGGTAGCCACACAAGTAAGCAGAACGAAAAGAATAGTAGATAAAGATAATACTTACTATACAAAAATCTAGAAGCTTGGGACAAACCGACTATCACAGAATTTGCCATGACACACAATATTGACGATGTACGTGAACACTTTGCTAACCAAGCAGTATAGCCTCCACCTCTTCTACAGACTCTACACGTACAAGCTTGTTGCGTAACTGCGAAGCACCGTCAATTCCTTTTACATAGCTCGCAAGATGGCGACGCATCTCAAACATTCCCCTCTTCAAGCCTTTTACTTCAACTGCCAACTTGCAATGATCTATAATCAGTGGAATCTTTTCTTCAAACGACAATCGATCAACAGTTGATATAAGGCTTTTAAGATTTGGGATTTGGGATTTGGAATGTTCATCAATAGAAGCAAAAGCCTGATAGATGTCTTGCATCAGCCACGGATTGCCAAACGTCCCTCGTCCAACCATAACACCATCGAGGTTCCCGAGCTTCTCTACAGCATCATTTGCAGTATTGATGTCGCCATTTCCTAAAACAGGAACTGACACTTGATTTTTGAGTTCATAGATAGGACCCCAGTCTGCTTTGCCACTAAATTTGCCATTATACGTACGTCCGTGGATAGCAAGGGCGTCAGCACCTGCATCTATTAAGCCTTTGCAAAATGGAATCAAAGTCTCAGCATTGTCCCATCCAAGACGAGTCTTCACGCTTACGGGGATAGAAACTGCTTTCTTTGTTGCTTCAACAAGTCTTTTTGCAAGATCAGGATTACGAATAAGTGCGGATCCATGACACGATGAAACAACACGAGCAGCAGGACAACCCATATTGATATCTATGCCATCAGCTCCCATCTCTTCGATGATTTTCGCAGCGGAAAGAAAATGCTCCGGCTCTTTGCCAAAGACTTGAACAATAAAAGGCTGCTCAATATCTTTATCGAAGTACATCATGCCCATCGTTTTTCGAGCACCATAGTGAATAGCATCTGTACTGAGAAATTCCGTATAGAGAATGGTTTCAGGGGCTATGCGCTTGATGAGCTGTCTATATGAAGCATCCGTGACACCTGCCATAGGTGCAAGAGCGATAATAGGCCGAAGAGCAGTAGTCCAAGAAAATGCCATGTAGACGATAGTATATAGTATCATCGTATAATTCACACAAAAATCAATGGAAGTCTTTAGTGCATTTCTACGCTTCTATAGCACAATGGAGTAGATGTTTATACGAACATATCAAAAAGTCTGCATTCAGACTACATCGGCATTAATGGTCATTGGATACTTGTGTGCACCTACAATGGCTTTTGCTCAACATATCTTGACGAACACATCTCTAGGTGGGCATGTAGATGATGGTAAATTTCGAGCACAAGACATTGTAACCTTTATGAAGGAAACAATTGGAACATTCTATAGCTTCATTGGTGCACTATGCCTCATCATGATCATCATATCTGGTTACCAGATCGCTCTTGCTAAAGCTATAGGAAGGGACCGCAGTGAGGGGCTTACACGACTACGTGTTGCTATTGTTGGATTTATCCTCAGTGTTCTAACTTGGTATATCATTGACTTTGTTATCTCTGCTCTTACTATAGTTCCACCAAACTAGTATGTCTGCGAAAAAGAAGAAATCATCATCTTTTACATCTCTTCGTATCATTGGGAAGAAGGCACAACAGATTCTGCAAAGTGCAAGAGTACCTAACCAAGATAACCGCAAAAGCAGTAAGACAACACTACCAAAAGGGACTGAGCACGAAGAATTCATCATGCATCTCTCTGTAAAAAGTGTGGTAAAAGCCGCCTTTGGCATCCTCGCTATTTTCATTGGCACATGGATGATTGCTCAACTTAGTGACAAGATCATCATCCTTTGTCTTGCCATGTTCGTTGCAGCTATCACAGACCCAGGTGTTCAGTATCTCGAACGACTTGGGGTACCTAGGCCCCTCGGTGTGCTTATACAATACTTTGTTGCACTGTTCCTCTTACTCTTCCTTGTCATATCCCTCGTTCCGATCATCGCACAGCAACTTCAAGAGATTGCATTACTGATTAGTATAAAAGTAGATACCTTTCTTGCAAACCCTCGTATAGATCTACCACTCCTTTCCAATAGTACCAATCAAGAACTTACTGGATTCGTACAATCCACTCTCAGTGATCTTTCTATAGATAAGTTCACAGATGCATTGCAACAACTCGGTCAAAATCTTTCACGGGCAGCACAGCAATCTGTGCGATGGGCTGCTCAGCTTGCAGGCTCAGTTGTAAACTTCGTCGTAACAATGATAGTAGTTCTCGTGCTTGCATTCTTCATGCAACTAGAGAAAGAGCGGATATTTAAATGGTTTATGGGATTCTTCCCCCAGCGTTACCGCATGTACGCTCGTGCAAAAACAGAAGCTATCCACTCAAAGATAGGAATGTGGGCACGAGGTCAGCTCCTCCTCTGTCTCAGCATATTCTCTCTTACATTGATAGCACTCTCTATTCTCGACATGGACTATGCATTAACGCTTGCAGTACTTGCAGGATTTTGCGAATTCATACCCGCAGTAGGCCCATTGATCGCTGCTATTCCTGCTGTGCTCATCGCTACGACAAAAGGTGGATTTATATGGTTCTTGATCGTTGCAGGAATCTACTACCTCATTCAATGGTGTGAAAATAATCTACTTGTTCCACTGATCATGAGGCGTGCAGTTGGACTTTCACCTATCGCTATCCTCTTTGCTATGATGGTTGGTATCAGCTTCCCAACGATCATCCATCCAGTACTAGGTATCATGCTTGCAATACCAACGACGACTATCATTGCTCTATTCCTAGAGGACTGGAGAGCATTGGAAGGAGAAGAGCAGTAATTGAGAGGTACTCGACGTGCTAGAGGTTTTCGAGATACAACCTCTTGATAGAACAAATCGAGCACCTCGAACCCGTAGAACCCTTCGACCCCTCAAAATGGCCAAAGTAAAACAAACTTGTAACAAAAACATAACACCAACGTTTTAAGGTTATGTCACTCCACACAAAAGTTAAAGTGTGATAAAATACTTTGAATAGTCGACAAATTAGCACTCGCTACTAGACTAGTAACAGTAACCAGTAACTCATAACCCCACCCCGTATGCACCCATTTGACCGCTTCACTCCCAATGCCAAACTAGCACTGCAAATCGCAGAACAAGAAGCGAAGAATATGAAGAGTAGCTACATAGGAACTGAGCACTTATTGCTTGGACTCCTCAGTATACCAAAGTCTCTAGGGTTCTCTATATTTACAGGTGCTGGCGTAACACTCGAAAACGTACGCATCTTGCTGAAGGCAGTAAAGTCACAAGACATAGAGGGGAAGCACATCAAACATGGCCTCTCTACATTCCTACACAACATCATCGAACAGAGTGTAATAACTGCTCACAAGTTTCGTCATGCAAATGTCGGTACTGAACACTTACTCCACGCCCTCGTGTCTAATGGAAAAAACGCGGCAACTGTTCTTCTGGAACAGATGCAAGTGGAGCCAGAAGATCTCCAATCGCACATCGAAGAAATGTTTGGACAAATCAACCAATTCAAACAGCAAAGCCACAATATGGAACAATCCCTAGAATCATTTTTCCAAGGATTGCAAGGTGCGATCGTTGGTATGCAGGGGTCCAATGCTATGGAGCCAGATGACCTAAAGCGCCGCAAGACAGATGGTAAAAGTAAAACACCAGTACTCGACTACTTTACAGATGACTTAGTAGAAAAGATGCGAGAAGGAAAGCTTGAGCCTATTATTGGTCGAGATAACGAGATAGAAAGAGTTATTCATATTTTGAACCGGAAGACAAAGAATAACCCTGTCCTAATAGGAGAGCCTGGCGTTGGCAAAACTGCTCTTGTCGAAGGCTTGGCTCAACGTATCACACAAGGAAAAGTGCCAGCAAGTCTACGGAACAAACGTGTACTTATATTGAACATGGGCTCACTTGTTGCAGGGACGAAATATCGTGGTGAGTTTGAGCAACGTTTCGATGATATTATCAAAGAAGCAGTACAAAGTGAGAATGAAGTCATACTTTTCATAGACGAGTTACACACTGTTGTTGGTGCTGGTTCTGCAGAAGGGTCACTCGACGCTGCAAACATCCTAAAGCCTGCCTTGAGCCGTGGTGCCATTCAAGTAATAGGTGCTACGACAATTGACGAATTTAAAACGATTGAAAAAGACCGCGCTCTTGAACGACGATTCCAATCTATTATGGTTGAAGAACCGTCGATAGAAGATACGATCAAGATCATGCAAGGAATTCGTCAGAGCTTCGAAGAGTTCCATTCGATTACCATTACCGATGAAGCTCTAGAAGCCTCTGTTAAACTCTCTGCACGCTACATCAATGACCGATTCCTACCAGACAAAGCTATCGACCTACTCGACGAAGCTGCTGCAGGCAAGAGCCTACTTCAGGCAGAAGTTTCACCGGAGATCAAAGAAGTAGAAGACAAACTAGAAAAACTGATCGAAAAACAGGAAAGTGCAGTAAAAGAGCAAAAGTACCATGTAGCACTTAAGCTCAAACAAGAACAGCAATTGGTGCAAGAGAAGCTAGACCATCTACGAAACATGCAAGATGGAGACCGCAGAACACCTCTGCACATCGATGATGATGATGTCGCTCGAATCGTAGGACGTATGACAGGCATCCCTGTAACACGACTGCTAAAAAGTGAACGTAAGGCTCTGCAAAATCTCGAAGTAGTTATGCGTAAAAGTGTTGTCGGCCAAGACGAAGCTATAAAGAAGGTATCACGAGCGATTCGCCGATCCCGTGTAGGTATCTCAGATAGCCGTCGGCCTATTGGCTCATTTCTCTTCCTTGGTCCTACAGGTGTAGGAAAAACAGAGTTAGTACGCACTATTGCAAAAGAGGTATTTAGTAGAGAAGATGCACTTATCAAGATCGACATGTCGGAGTTTATGGAGAAGCACAACGTCTCTCGTCTTGTTGGTACAACTGCAGGATTTGTAGGATACGAAGAAGGAGGACAGCTCACAGAAGCTGTACGTCGCAAGCCATACTCAGTAGTCCTGTTCGATGAAATTGAAAAAGCGCACCCCGAGTTCTTCAACATCCTTTTGCAGATTCTCGAAGATGGAACACTAACCGATGGACAAGGAAAGCGTGTCGACTTCAGCAACACAATCATCGTGATGACTAGTAATATCGGTGCAGAAAAGCTTACAAAGCAAGCAGCGAGCATTGGATTCAAGCTTGAAAGTGAGTCAGAAAAAGAAGACCACGACTACGAAAAAAAGTGTGAAGAGGTCATCGCAGAACTCAAAAACAATATGCGACCTGAATTCCTGAACCGTATCGACCACATCATGGTATTCAACGCCCTCCACCAAGAACACATCCGTAAAATCGTAAAAATACATATCGACGAGCTAACACAGCGTCTCAAAACACAAGGATTCAACCTTGAGATCGACCAAAAAGCTGTGAACCTCCTCGCTCAAGATGGATTTGATCCAGAGTACGGAGCACGCCCAGTTCGAAGAGAGATCCAGAATAAGATCGAAGATGAGATTGCGGAGCATATCCTAAAAGGCATCTTCGAAGAAGGAGACACGATTATGGTAATAAAGAAGGGCGATAAGCTTGAATTTGAACGCGGAGAAAAAGCTAAAAAGGCTGCTCCTAAAAAGAAAGTAAAGGAGGCCATAAGCTCCTAACGAAAGAAATAAGAGAATTCTCTGTATAGGGTTTCAATAGCCTTTATATCTACCAATACTTCCAAATCCCTTATTTCTCTTATTCCCCTTATTTCCTAGGCATAGCATCAAATCGCAATTTCTGCTATAATAACTGGATGGCTCTCGAACCTGTCAAAATCCCGCAGAACGTATACGTGGAGGACCGTGTTATCGGTCCGGTCACTCTGAAGCAGCTCTTTATGTGTCTGGCAGGTGGTGCTATCAGCTATGGAATCTGGAGCATAATGAAAAGCTCTGGAAACGGTGGCCTCTTCGCATCACTCTTCTCATGGAGTCCACTAATGATCGCAGCAATCTTTGCCTTTGTAAAGATCAATGGCATCCCGCTCTTTCGCATGTGCCTCTTGTTAATCGAAAAGCTAAACAAGCCAAATGTACGATACTGGCAACCACGAATTGGACTCATCATCAATCCACGAAGACTCGTGCCTAAGTACGAAGATAAACAGATCACAAGACAAGAAGATAAAGAAGAGAACGCTATCGCAGAACTTAGTTCAGTACTTGATAACGGTCCACTCTCTAGTAAAAAAGAGGAGAAGAATGGAGAAGCTCTCCCCATTCAGAAAGAACGCATTAAAGCACCATCAAAAGCTGAAGCGGTTAACGTTGACACAGTCACGTCGGTAGCAACAAAAGAATCGAAACCAATGGGAACTCCAATCATTCGAGATATTTCTCCAGCCTAAACATCATGTCAAACGAACAAGATATCACATCGGCTGAAGGCACTGAGCCAACTACAGATGTAAAAAATCCAGACATTCCTGTTGAACCTATAGCAGAGGAGACAGCTGCTGCAATACCTGTGGGAGTGCCTATTCCCGATATGGAAACTGACAAGAAGGCGCCGCCAAGCACAGTACGTAAGCGTAAAGGAAAAAACCCAAAAGCTGCAGTACAACGATTCTTACCGATTGCAGAGATTCGTAATGACACCGTGCTCCTTAAAAGTGGAGGACTTCGCGCAGTGCTCGATGTAGAAACACTCAACTTCAACCTCAAAAGTGAAACAGAACAGCAAGGTATCATCAGTGGATATCAAGCATTCATCAATACACTTGGATTCCCTCTGCAGATCGTGATCCAGTCTCGTCGAGTAAACATTGACCCCTACATTCATGAAATTCGTGAGATCGCTAAGAAGCAAACCAATCCCCTGCTAAAAGAACAAACAGTCTCCTATGCAAACTTTGTAGAAAAGATAGTAGATGTCGCGGACATTATGGCAAAACGATTTATTGTTGTCGTACCACTCGATGATAATGTAGAAGGTAAGGGAAAGAAGAAGGCACAGTTATCTCAGTTCTTCAACTTCCTGAGTACAGATGATTCTGAAGCAAAAGCCATCGAACGATATAAGACGTTTATGGAGAAACATACGAAGCTCGTAGATCGCATCAACCTTGTTGAATCTGGACTGCACAATATAGGCCTTATCACAAAGCGATTAACCACTCAGCAGCTCATAGAGCTCTACTATCAGATATACAACCCACGAACGAGCCAGAATGAGAAACTCTCTGGAGACATCAACACCGCGTCAATGACGCTGTAATACAACGCCTTTTCTTTGACAATCTACTGTAAATAGCTCAAATTAAGCATGTAGAGGCAATTGCTCGTGCAAGGATTGCCCCTCACCTCCATTTATTCCTTCCTCTTGCACCAATATTTTACTATGGCAACTGCTACTACAACTAGTTCATCAATGATGGATAGCCTCCTAAAAGACGCTCCTCCTATATTTCGTGCTCGCCCCGGACAGCTCATAGAAGGGACTGTCGTATTCCGTGGTAAGAACAAACTTATTCTGGATATAGATGGCACAGCCACAGGTATCATCTCAGGACGCGAACTTCGTGATTCATTTAATACATTTAAAGATATCAAACTAGGGCATCTCATAATGGCAATGGTACTTGAAGAGGAGAATGACGAAGGTATGTACGTTCTAAGCTTGCGGATGGCAAGTCAGCAAAAGGCATGGGACAAGTTCCATAGTCTTATCGACAGTGAAGAGACTATGTCATTTACGGCTCAAGAAGCAAACAAGGGTGGTCTACTCGCAAACATCGATGGTATCCGCACGTTCTTGCCTGTGAGCCAACTCGCTCCTGCTCACTACCCACGTGTAAACAATTCCGATGCTGGAGAGATCATTCACCGACTCCAAAAGTATGTGGGATACACCTTCACGGTAAAGATCATTACAATGGATGAAGAAGCAGGAAAGATCGTCGTATCTGAACGTGAGGCACTTGCAGAAGAGCGTGCAAAGTCTCTTGAATCACTCGCAATTGGCGACATAAAGGACGGTATCGTCACTGGTGTAGTAAAGTTTGGTCTCTTCGTAGCCTTCGATGGCATAGAAGGACTGGTACACATCTCTGAAATTGCATGGGGACACGTGAAGAACCCTGCTGAATACGCTGAAGTAGGAGATAAGGTACAAGTACGTATCATCAGCCTCGATGGTGATAAGCTTAGCCTCAGCATCAAACAGCTTACAAAGGACCCATGGGAAGAGATCGCAGAACGTTACCCTGTTGGCAGACAAGTATCTGGTACAGTCGTTCGATTTGCAGATTATGGTGCATTCCTCAAACTTGAACGAGACATCAATGGTCTCGTCCACTTAACAGAACTTGCACACGCAAAGATCACTGATCCATCCGAAGCACTAAAGATTGGAGAAAAGATAGATGCTCAAGTTATCAATATCGACATTGATGAACGTCGAATTGGTCTATCTATAAAGGCATTGAAACCAATCGACAAGGAGACTCTTGCGCGAATCAAGAGAGAGCAGGAAGAGGAAGATACTCATAAAGCAGATGCAGAAAAAGCGCCACCAAAGAAGAAAGCTAAAGAAAAAAAGGTTGAGGCTACTCCTACGGGAGAAGCTGAGCAAATGACTATCGATGTAGGTGCATCAGACACGGATGCACAGTTTGTAGCATCAAAGTCTGGTAAAAAGGCCTACAGCATAGACTCTGCTGGTGGAAAACGCATAAAAGAAGACAATCGTATCTACTTTGCCTCAGAGAAGGATGTAGAGGCTGCAGGGTTAAGTATATAATATTGCTAATGGTACCAAAGGAGCCAAGGGGACCAATATTAAACCCCTTGGTACCAGCAAAGTAATACATCGTCATACATTGTATATACAAACTAGATCGTCTGCTGACTCAAGAAATGGAGATGTAAGTAAAATACCTCCTGTCCTCCACCCTCCCCTACATGAAACGTAAGCTTGTATCCGTCGATACCATGCTCTTTTGCAAATATCTGAGCTTTGGAGATCAGCAAGGCAGGAACATGGCTCGTTGCATCAGTCAGATCTGCAATAGATTGCACAAAGTCCTCCTTTCGCTTAGCGATAAGGAGTAGATGTGTTGGCGCCTTAGGATGGATATCTTTAAAGATAAGGACATCATCATCTTGATAGACAACATCTGCTGGTATGTCCCCATTAACAATCTTATGAAATATAGTCTCTTTAGGCATATATGTATGATACAACCTATAAAAGATATGTCGCAATCCCTGTTAGTTTAACAGGCAAGCAATCCAGAATTCTTGACTTTTCAGCCATTTTAAGAGAAAATGTATACATTATGACAGACGGGTCAACAACACCAGAATCGCAAAATTCAATGGAGTCATCGGTCGAACAACCCATGAACCTCATCGTACGACAACCACAAAAACTTGAAGGGCTTCTCGAGACTCTTGCTCTTATCGACAGGGTAAGTGAAAAGGTGGGAGAAGACCACTCAGGAGACCTAGGCTCCGGTGGATCTGGTGGCACTCAAGGTGATGATGACGATATCCAGCAATCACTGCGTCAAAAGGCAATTGAGAACCTGCCAGAAGAAAAAGCTATGCAACGCGACCTTAAGAAGCACCTAGAAAAAGAAGTTCACGCATTACAAAAAATAATTAGCAAATCTAGTCTTAAGAGTAATAAGCCTGGAACAGCTCATCAGCTCAATACTCTCTACGCACGCATCCGAAGACTCAATGGTCTACTTGCGGAGATCCTCGAAGCAGGATTCGACATGGTAAAAAGGCTCTACATTCGCATCTTCATCGATAAGCAAACTGTTATTTAACCACATTAAGAATATTCATTTGCTGAAATACCTGAGACAAAAAGTCTCCTATGAGTGGAACCCATTGAATGTTATCCAAAATAGAGACAGCAACTGGCACGAGGAGTGCCACTGCAAACAAAATACCAAGACCATAGACGATACCCTTCAAAAATGTGAAGAGAAGATTTCGACCAGGGTTAAGTATAGATGCGCACTGTGAAGAGAGTGTGCTCATCGTTTTTTCAAGCTGATCAACAGACTTTTGCAGCTCATCACCGGTACTTTTCAGCTTAGACATAAATAGGAGTGTTATTTCTTGGGCTTCTTGCTCTTCTTCTTTCCTTTGTCGAGCTTACCGTGCTGTTCTTCTACAAGATCAACAGTCCACTGGAGTAAATGATCAGCAACAGATAATGGCTTCATGATAACATCTTCGATCTGAGAGGTGAGGTCCTCAATCCTACGCAATACCTTACGGAGATCAACAACAACAAATAGAACGTGATACAAAACAATGATCAGCATAACAAATACCGCTATCTGAAGTCCGTTCATTATTTCGATCGAAGTGAGTGGCATAGGCAATAGGTAAGGTATAGTAAGAATACAGTCCTATCACCCAATGCGCAATCTGCTCTTCTGCATCTGGCATATCCCCCGCACAATGTTAGTGCAGACAATTTCTCTATACCAAGCCACGTTATCTCCTGACCATGGTCCACTTAAGTCTCTCCATACCTATGGATACTGTAGGCATCATCCAACGTGTTCTCAATATGCAAAAGAAGAAATCAGCCGTCGTGGTGCTGTCATAGGAATCATGCAAGCATCTAAACGAATACTCAGCTGCAACCCATTTGTGAAGCCTTCAAAGGAAAAGTTAAGAATAATTGCAAAAATACAGTAAATATCTGTTACAGTACTCCCCTGTTTCCCATCTCTCTCATGAAGCGACCACTACAACTTATCACTGCTCTATTCGTTTTTGCCACTGCATTCCCTGCGGTTGCGTATTTCGAATATCAATTCTCTACAGATCTTCAGCCTGAATACACAACTGTTTCTAACTCTCCAATGCGAGACACTCGCGAGTGGCCACTATGGATCGGCCGTATGGGTGATGATGTTCCAGATGTCTTAGTATTCACCGGAGGATCCACTGGATCAACGACTGATTGGCCTACGTGGATCGGACGCATGCAGTAGGAGTTCCTCCTTCGCAACTCGTGTCCATTGTTTCACAGCATACTCACGCTTCATAGCCGCACTACGCGTAGAGAATTCTTCGTGGTACACGATATGAAGAGGTAGTCGACCTCGTGTGTACTTCGAACCCTTTCCTTCGTTATGTGCTTTTGATCTTTGCTCAAGGTCTTTGCAGTACCCGCAGTACAGTGAGTCATCTTTGCATCGCGCTATGTAGAAGAAGTAGTGGTCTGCCATGGAAGCAGAATACCACAGTGCGAAATCCACTCAGTAGTACTGGACCTGCAGCACTATTCGCTATCGCAGCGGGTGCATCTGCCGGAGTGGGAATTGTGAGGAGGAGAAAGAGGAAAGCTTAGATCTTGTATAACTTTTTTATACACCACATAAACAGATTCACTCCGAGGACATTACGCAGAAACACAAGATTTGGATATCCCACTATCAGTATTCAGTATGATGGTATGATAGAGGGTATTGGTGATTTCTTTTTTGCGTTAGCCAAAGGTACATCTGAGAAGCTAAAAACAAAAAAGGAATTCCAAGTAGGGGCAAGAGTAGTTGTGCCTCCTTTTCCGTATTACGATGCCAAGAAAACATTTGAATCTTTTTCAAAAGATGCAGTTATTGCTTTCAACAAACAAATGTTAGAAGGCATTCATATTGAAGATGTTAAAATTGAAAATAATGAGTGGTTAATTACGGGGAACTCAGGAGCAGCCTTAATAGTTACTGGTTGCGGTATGACAATGAAAGAAGCTCAAAAACAAATGTATAGTCGGATTAGTAATGTACTTATTCCAAATATGTATTATCGAACAGATATTGGGAATCGCTGGTTTGAAGACAGTGACAAATTATATACATGGGGTTATTTAAGAGGGATTTAGTGGTATGGCAATATACGTAATACCAAAATTGCCCTCAGAAACCACAAATTACGTGTATGGGCTCCCTGAAGTCAGCACCAAGGCTTGAGCTTACCAAAGCAGCGTAGGCTAAAAGGTTACAAGAGCTGGGATAGGTGATAGTAGAAGTTTTCATGATGTATTTCCTTGTATCTAAGACAAATCTGCTACAATAACGATGTAAGCTTAGTTTTGTTGAGGTAGAGATATTCCGCCCAAGAAGGTTACGGTTACATTTTCTACTTTTTCATCCTAATTATTATGGATACAGGTGTTATCAAGAAACTGTTAAACGGTTTCGGTTTTATTACCCGCGAGGGCAGCGCCGATCTCTTCTTTCACTCAGAAGATCTTGTTGGTGTCTCATTTGACGATCTTCAAGAAGGAGATTCTGTTCAATACAAGGTCGGCAGCGGTCCTAAAGGACCTAAGGCTGAGGAGGTTTCACGAGCTGGTGCTGGTGAGGCTTCAGCAGAGTAATTCGCTAAACCTTTTAAAAGAAGCACACGGGCAATCGCTCGTGTGTTTTTTTTATGAGAAGCGGCGGTGCCCTGAAGTCAGACATAGTCAGTACTTCGTGGGTGGCTGGCTTGTCCGCCGAAACCTGCCAAAGTGGCGTAGGTGGAAGGTTATTACAACTATGGCTAGGTGTTAGGAGCTTGCATTAGAAATGCGTAATTAAGACTAATGATTGTGCTATAATATACTGATAAGTTATCCACAAGCTTTATGAATAGAAGTGAAAACAAATCAATAATGAATAGTCCAGAGCACCCCTTTATGGATACTATTATGAACGTGCTTTCTTCAAATCCCAATATTGAAATTGAAAACATATGTCAGGTAACAGAGGATTCAACAAATTACCCGATAGTTTTTGCCTATTCGAATTCCTTCGATGCCTCAAAGCCTACAGTGTTTCTCAATGCAGGAAGCCACGGTGATGAACCAGCGGGAGTCTATGCGATAATTCGTTTTCTAAGTGAAGATCTTCCACAGTATACAGATGACTTTAACTTCGTCGTTTCGCCGTGTCTCAATCCGAGCGGTTTTGATGCAGGAACACACGATACGGCATCGGGGATGAATATAAATAGTGTCATAGGCACAGAAAGTACAGACGAGTTGATACAAGCAGTTGAAGCTAAACTTAAAAAGTTAGCACCTTCTATCTGCCTTGCATTTGATCTCCATGAAGATAACTCTGGAGTTCAACGGGGGTGCTATACATACGAGATGATATCCAAAAATACCAATCGTATTGCCCATAGAGTGCTTGAAGTATTAGCAACATCGGATATCTGCAGACTGTCTAAAATTTATGAATCAACAAATAACAACGGAGTAATTGAAGACAACCTGGATAAGCCACAACCATATTCTGGAGGTATGGCTACATTTTTAAAAGCTCAAGGAGCTCAGCATGTCATGGCTATAGAAACACCAACCGAATGGGCACTTGAAAAACGCATAGAGACTCATTTGGCAATGATCCGTCGTGGCTTGGAACTCATCTAGTAGTAGTTTGTATGTTGGAATGCTAGCATACACCCCTTCGGTCGGCATCCTATTGCGAAGGCTGGAGCGGGTGGCTGACTTGTCCGCCGTAGCCTTGGCGCAGGTGGGAGGTTATTACAACTGGAATGGGTGGTGTTAGGAGTTTGTGTCCATCCACATAATCCAGTGATCACCGATATCCGAGAATGCTTCGGC
>JAQBVR010000022.1 GCA_027623015.1 bacterium
TGCTACAGACGTAGAGGATGTTCGTATCCTTACTGAGCTTCCACAAACTGGACTTGGAGGGTTCATCGGCAGTGGTGCAAGCGGAACGCTTAGTCCTTCTCAGGGAATCACAAGTGAAACAGGAACCATGACCATGTTCATTCTTTGGACAAGCATCATCTCTATCGGACTTACAGCAGGTAGCGTCCTTGGACGTAGGATGTTCATTTAGAGCTTTACCGAAGTGCACCATCGTGTGGTTGACCTGTCACTCTATCGATGACTTGTTTCTTGTGTACCTTCACCATATCTGGAATTCCACTTACAGAGAAGTTTGTCGTGACACTTCTCCACATGTCTATATCTACAACGAGTACGGGGTACTTCTTTGACAGTGAACGCACCACACTTTTCGTTTGTGGTGAGTGGCAGTAGCCACACCATGAAGCTTCGAACTTAATGATTACAGGTTCAGGGTTTTCCATAAACTCCTTAAATTGTTCATTGCTTTGTAGTGGATATACACCCGCCTTTAGAGTGTCTGGTACTTTCTCTACTCTTGGCTTTGCTTGCTCTACGACTTTCTTTGCAGGTACGGCAGCTTCGGCAAGGGCTTGTGGCTGTATGGCATCGCCGTTCTTTACAGACATCTGAGCACTATTAGATCCACTCACTTCTTTTGCTTTTGGAATCTCTTTTGCTTCCACCACTCTTTGTGGTGTCTTTGGCTTTTCTTTAAATGGCTCAAATGCATCTATAAGATCTTTCCAGTCTGCAACGAGTTCTTTTAGTCTCCATACATCTGCAGGGTCTTCCTTTACGATGTTTTTATACGCGAGCATATGATACTGGTGTCCCATGCTAAAGTTTCTGTATGCAGGGCTCCAAAGCTTCTTCTGATACGCAAATCCATCGCTGTCGAGTACGGCACTGATCCTTGCAAATACTACGCCTAGCTCCTTAGCAACCTCTGCTGCTTCTTCATCCGATGCCAGTGTTTCTTTTGGTGGAATTGTCTGCAACTCTACGACACTCTTCTTTCCTCCGCTTTCTAGTATGATGCTCCCATCGAAGTCGGCAGAGACTTCTACGATCCATTTGTCTCCCTTACGAGTCGCAGAGAAGTAGCGTGTTGGTACATTTCCTATACTGAGCTCACCATTGAGCGGAACACCTTCTACACTTTTTCTTTCATCTGTTTCATAGTTAATGATAAGAGGCTTGTCTGCTGGGAATTCGATGGTTCGTCTTCCAAGTATTTTTAGTCCTGCTACTTCAGTAGATTCTTTCTCTTCGCTCTTTTCTGTAAGTAGAGGTATAGGTTCTTCTTCTGGGCCGATGTACGTACCTGAGTCGTTTCGTGGCGTTGCTTCTATGAGAGTACCAGCTGGTAGTCCTTTGTATGGAGTAGGAGAGCCTTGTGCATCGAGTATCCAGTCAAAGGTATCGTTGTTTACTATCCCATAGGATGCGATAGTTATGTCCATATCTGTTTGCTGTTCAAGAAGTGTAATCTTGCTCCTGCGTGCTTTTTTCATATTTTCTAAAGCAGTTCCATATTTCTCGAAGAGTTTTAGTGAATCTCCTTGGAGATCATCTGAGCTACCAAGTCTTCCGTCAGGTCCAAGTATCTCATTTTGATTCAACCGTAGTACGAGTACAGCTTCTAGCTGATCTGCATTTAGTGGAGTAAATTCTACTGTGCTTGAGTCTTCTATGAGGTGTCTCCGGAGGTCGATAGGGTCCATACCTGGCTTGTATGTACTGAGAGCACCTATACCTTGTGAGACTGTGTCGGTTGCCTTCTTGAAGAAGTTACTAAGTGTATTTTCCTTCTTTGGCTTCGCAGTCCTTGTTGCTTCTGCGTAGCTAAGTGCTGCACGTTTCCATTGTCCTAGTGCTGCAGCAGCAACGTCTGGGTTTGCAGTAACATTTCTGTTGTACACTTCTTCGTATGCTTTTGCTATTGGTTCATACCTACTTGCAAGAGGGGATGACGTAATCGCATCATTTAGATCTGCAATTTCTTTAAGTGCTTTAGCATCTTCTCTCTCAAAAACAAATCCTTTTGACTCGTATGGAGGGGACTTCTTGAATTTCGACCGCCTTTCTTGGTAGAGAGCTACAGTCGAGAGGAAGCGTGCATGAGTCTTTCGGTATTTACCTTCCACTCGACCTTTCAACTCAATTGTGTAGTTTCTCCAGACTCCGATGTTTCGAGGGAAGTACTGAGAATCTTCTGTAGCTATCATCCACAGTTCAAGTAGTGTCATCTCCATGTCGTTTGCAAGAGAGATGTACTCTGGACTTCCGCCAAACTGCTTGTTATCTTCTTGTACAGTTTCGAGGAAATACGTAAATCCCTTTTCAAACGATGCGTTTCTCTCTGGGTTGTTTTCTTTTTCTACTGTACGTGGTTTTGATGCTTCTTTTGGTCTACCGGTTGCTGTCTGCTGTCTGCTGTCTGCTGATTTTTCAGTTTTTGGCTTTGCTTTCTTTTTTGCAGTTTGCAGTTCGCGTTTTGCATTTTCCTGAGTAGCAGCTCTATCCATTTTTGTAGCCCACTCGTTGATGATGGTATTGAGTCTCGAATTCTTTTCTTTTCTCGACAGTGTTTTATCTAAGAATACTTCGTTGTATTTTGGTCTAAATTCTTCCATGTACATTCTATGTGCTTCTAGATATGGTGACGTTTCTATCTTGTATTGTTCCTTCAGGCGATTGAGAAGCTCTTCTCTTGTTGCTTCCTCTTTTGTGAGAAGCTCTTCATTTCCTTTTGGTTGTGGTTTTGGCATTTCCTCACGCTCTTGTTTCTCAAATTCTGTAAGTCCTATTTCAAGCCATCCAACAGCATTCTCAATTGCTGACATGCTTTGTGCACTTCGTTTGTAGCGTAGCTTGCCTTCATGTATCTCTGTATTTTCTTTGTATGGCTCTATTCCATTGTCTACACAGAACCTATAGATCGACTGGATCGCTAGATTTTCTGGAAAGTCTCTATGAGCTGTAATGAGTTTTGTATATCGTGTAAATGCGTTTCTTGCTCTAGCTGCAATTTCACTATTCCATTTTGTATGCTCGCGATTATTTTTGTTGATAGATTCTAGGTCTTCTGCACTAGATCCGATCTGGACGAATGTACTTGAGCGTTCTAATGCATCTCCAGGTTCGGGTTTACGCGTTCTAAATGATCCATTTGCTTTTTCTACGACCTGCAGAGTGTGTGGGTTTTCTTTTGTCGGTATATACAGCATCGCAAGTTCCAAGATACGGCTCATACCTATGATAGACTCTGCGACTCGTTCTTGTTTTCTAGGGTCACTGGGGAAGTGCCCCTCAACCAAGTCGGATTTGTACCGTTCTACAAATGCATAGTAGACAGTGCGATAGGATTCCAAATGTGCATCATTATTGTCTTCTAGGTAGGAGACGAGCAGTTGCTTTCGTGGTGCAATTTTGTTTTCAAATACATCTTTGATGACTTCTCCTCCACCTACTCCCCGTATTGAACTCAGTACATTTCTCCGCTCAATACTATCTTCTTCTCGTGAGAGTGCATCGAGTGTTTGCAGTCCTTGCTGTTGCTTTTCCAATTCTGCCTGTGCCTCTTGTCTATTGCGTTCCGATTCCTGCCGCAATATTTCATTTTGCGTCTGTAATTCTTGCAGTCTTCGAAGCTGTTGATTGAGCTCCTCATTATCACGACTGCCGCTACTTTCGGGTGAATCTTCAGGCATGGAACTTTTTGTCTATAAATCTATGATTTATAGCATATTTTCACGTAAATAGCCATATGCATTATAAATTTGACTTTTCTTAACTCCCAATTCTTTCAGACAGACCTTCATTTAATGCCTATCCCTTTCAGGTCATTCCTTTTCAGGCTCCCCTCCCTTTCAGGGCATCCTTCCTTTATAAGGGAGGGGAAGCTATTAGCAGGGAGGGGTGCTACTAGAAATTTATGGCATATGGAAAATGTACGCTCCGCCTTTTGAGGGGTCGGAGCGCACAATGTGTCGTGGAATGCAAACCGACTTCATGTCGGTTCAATTACGTGGCCAGAAAGCACGGTTGTGCTTCTTGGCCGAAATTGCTTCGGCGAAGATTGAGATCGGGAAGGGAATCCACCCGATCTTTTTTGCCTCAGCAAGACGCGCTGAGACTTGGGCTACCGTGTAGCCCATTTGTTCTAGCCTCTCCCCTAGCACCTCGTTCTGTCTGAGGACAGCAACGAGCTGATCCTCAATTCCCTTCTTGCTGTCGGCGATCGACGCAAGATTCTCTGCGACAGCCCTGTCGCTTTGAATCTTGAGACGTTTTTTTTCTGCTTCCGCAGCGAGGCGGGTGTTCGCACCCTCCACGCTGCTGGTTGCGACTTTTAGAATCGCGTTAGACTCGACTATTGCCGCTTGTGCGGCTTCCTCGATCTGAATCCGCTGCGCGATGAACGCAGCGAGATTCCTTTCGTCGAGGACGATTTTACCGTCCCCGATTTTTTCGTAGCTGAGCCGAACGGGGGGTCCGTTCGGATCAGCCTTGCTTTGAGGCGTGCGCGCCTGAATCTGACCGAAGGTCAGAAGCAGAAGCGCAGAGGTCATCAAAATCTTCATTTCGACTCCTTGGCGACGGATGTCGCCGTTAAAGAATGGTTTACCAGACTGAGACGGATGCAATTGCACCGCCTCCACCTCCGCCGCCACCAATGGCGGCGCCAGCACCCAAGCCAGTGAGGAAGCTCAAGAGCTTACCGATGCGGTAACTCTTGATTGCCGCCTCAAGTTGGCATGGCAACCTGCAGATTTGCCCTTGCAGGCAATCTGCTTTCTGGTTGTTTTCCAGCGTTTTTTCGGCGGCGAGTGCCGCCAGAAGCTCGATTCTTTTGAATTCGAGCTTCAACTCTCCGCTTTTCGTGACGAGCGTGAGAGTGAGTTCATCACTCTCTTTGTCGTACGAATCGAAGAGGAGCGTTGTCTTTTCGAGCTGCGTCAACGCAGTTGTTAGCGCAGCTCGTGCCTGACCGTTTTCTTTCAATGTACGTGACAGGCTCACGTATGCTCGATTGCTTCGAGCGATGAGTTCCTCCAGATCAACATCGTCTGCGCGTGCGCCAGACGATGTACACATGACCGCAGTTGCGGTCAGCAAATATGCGAATACACATCGCATTCGTTCTTCCTTTCTTTTAGATCAGAGTTGTAGAGAAAGGGTTACGCGGGAAAAGAGATTTTCCTTTCTATGAGCAATTATTTGCATTTCCCCACGACTCTCTACAGACGTGATCCATATAACGTTACAAACTTGTTACGTGCAAACATAGCAACTTGGTAACGTAGTAACAGAGCGAAGCTTCAGCAGAGAGACATGGGGAAGACGGTTTTGTGAAAAACCGTGTGAAAGGGACAAACAATACAAGTATTTGCCACATCTGTCAACTAATTTGAGCTGCCCTAAAAATAGCGCTTAATAGGGAAAAACATTGACCATGTCCAAATAAATTGTATATTAACCTACTTCCAATTTTACTTTTCATATGCACCTCTCCATGCATATCCTTAAAAAGCATATCATCGTGCTTATCACAGCCATATTGTGCTGTGTCTTGGGCTATGGAGTTGTGTCTACACAGAGTGTTTCTGCGCAGGAGAGTGTGCAAGATACTCCATTTGGTGATAGACCAGAAGAATTGGACCTAGAAGGCGCTTATCACTTGCCTGCAGTATATAGCCAAAATCTTGTTACTCAGCTCGCTGAAGACGAACTTACTGGCTCGTTTAGCTTAACGAATCAAGGTGATGAATTCATGAGTAATCTGCAGTATCGTATCGAGATCTACTCAGAGAACTCAGAGCTGCTTTTTGCACGATTAAACGCCATAGATCTCCCATCTTTGCTACCTGGAGAGGTGCAGCAGATGACATTTCGGGAGATACTTCCAGCATTGCCAGATGGGCAATATATTGCACGTGTTCAGGTGCTTTTGGGACGTAGTCGTATGCTTGGGTGGGCCGATAGTCCAATAGTTGTCTCTGGACTCACTGAAACGCCGTATATCGCTTCCTATGGGGCTCTAGTACACCTCCCAGAGTATGATGAGCGTGTAGCAGCGCTAACGGGTCCAAACGTAGATCCTGAGAGCAAATTCTCACTCATATTAGCTGCCTACAACGGATCTGAGTCAGATATTAATGCTACACCTGTTCTGAACGTCCATCGTATGGATGCTAGCAATACGTTCGTGGAGAGACGAACGTTTGATGCCATCTCTACCCCTATTGGCGACAGTCTTGTCGAGGTAGCTATGACTGCGCAGACAGACCCAGGTGTATACGTTGGATCCCTCACTCTTGAACAAGATGGCAAGACGATCTCCAGTATTGGAGAGTACCGGTGGGTCGTCCGTGGTATGGCAGCAGACATCATCTCTGCTCGTATTCTCAATACCGCATCTCGTAAAGGAGATACACAGTATGTTCGCGTCGAGCACGTTGGTCCTGCAGATGCAGAGACGACCGGAAGGGGACTGCTTGAAGTAGCGATCTCCGATGCAAATGGAGTAGCTGGATTCATTCGTGTTCCAAATCTTCCACTATCCGATGGTGTTGGAAAGGGAACAGCGAAATTGCAACTTCAGCGTGATTTAGTCTCCGATGCAGAGCTTCAGGTTACTATTCTTGACGATCAAGAGCATCAGCTTGCGTACAGTACATCTGCTATTCGTCTTTCGACGGAGATCTCTACACAACCACTCTGGAAGCTCAATCTTACATGGTACACACACTTTAGTGCACTGCTTCGGTACCTTGCATTTGCTGCATTGATACTCACTGCATTGTGGTGTTTGTATTACGTACGTCGCGCTACAACAGAGCTTACGCCAATGCATATTCGCGTCGTAAATGCGGGGATGCTTGTTCTTATGCTGTTCAATAGCATCCAACCTGCTTTCGCTTTTGGTGGAAGTAATGGACTAGAGGTGCAATCTCCTATCACTGTTGGGAACAACGTAAACTTCATTAGTGGAAATCCTGCTGCGTACCAAGCATATTGGGGACCGATATACTCATCTCCAATTGTTGCGTTGTTTGTAAATAGTCCAACGCATAACTCTACAGTCGACTGTCGTTCACCTATTTCACTGAGCCTTCGTATAGAGTTTGCTGCATGTAATAACATCGTCGCAGGTGGTCGTGTGATCGCTCGATACGATGCAAATGGCATTCATCAGACAACTCTCGAAGGATCTGGTGCGAACTGGATCAAAGTCTATGACGAGGTGTATGAACAGTCGCCAAACTGCCCTAGTGCAACTGCGTGTATTCACACGCGAAACTTTAGTACAACCGTAAACCTTTCAAGTCTGTCTGCCACTGCGACAAGGACAACCTTGCAAGTAGTCGTGAAGCACAATGCGTTCATCGATGCATCGCACCCTGTACCAGATGATGTCATCTCTTCCAGTGAGATCTACTTTGTTCGTAACTTCGCACAGGCATTTAACATCCACTTAAACTGTGCTCCAGAGTGTGGAAATACGGTCGTAGAGACTGGAGAACAGTGTGACGATGGTAACTCCAACAACACAGACGCCTGCACAAACACTTGCAGCAATCCAGTCTGTGGAGATAGCTATGTCCGCTCAGGAGTAGAACAGTGTGACGATGGTAATACTACTGGTGGCGATGGTTGTAGTTCAACATGTCAAAATGAATTTTGTGGAAATGGATACATCGACCCAGGTGAAGTATGTGATGACGGTAACATGGTGAGTGGAGATGGCTGTAGTGACATCTGTAATCCAGAATCTTGTGGTAACGGCTTTCTTGATCCAGGAGAAGCATGTGATGACGGAAACGCAGTGAACACCGATACTTGTACGAACCAATGTACAGCAGCTCTCTGTGGAGACAGCTATGTGCACTTGGGTGTCGAACAGTGTGATGATGGAAACCTTCTCTCAGGAGATGGCTGTAATAACGTCTGTCATATAGAGATCTGCGGTAACGCTACTCTAGACCCAGGTGAGCAGTGCGACGATGGAAATACGTCTGGAGGTGACGGGTGTTCTAGTACTTGCTTCATCGAACGAGAGGCGGATGTCTACATCGCAAAGAGTGGACCGCCTACTGCTGTTCGTGGAAACACGTTGTATTACTCAATAACAGCTGCAAACCTCGGTCCTAATACTGCAGAGAATGTCGTGATTGCAGATCAGATTCCTGCAGGTCTTACTTTTGACTCCCTAAACAGTAGTCCGAACTGTGTGAGACTTGGTACGAGTTTACTGTGTAATAACTTCAGCCTGACTGCTGGAGAGAGCAGAGTCTTCACGATCGCATTTACTGTCCCAACTAGTTACACATGTGGTGGAACGATTCAAAATACAGCAATCGTAGCTACATCATCGACAGATCCAAATAGTGCTAACAACCTCAGTCAGGTGGTATCGACAACTGTAGATTGTCCACCCGCTGTACTCACTATCTCAAAGACAGATGGCCGTACAACAGCAGCTCCGAATGAAGTTTTGAACTACACGGTAACTGTTACAAATACATCAATTGTAGATGCGACAAATGTCGTAGTGCAAGACACCCTACCGTTCTATGTAGGATTCGTATCTGCAGACAATGGTGGTACACATAGTAATGGACTCGTGACGTGGCCTGTAGTGAACATCCCGGCAGGGCAAAGTGTTGTCTATACTGTTGTCACTCAGATAAGTACTTTTGCACCGTCTGGTACTGTTCTCAGTAACTATGTCGAAGTAGTCGGTGGTCCAAACGACACCGACACTACTACGGTAGTGATCATCCAAACAACGGGTTGTATCGAGATCATCAAAGAGACTTTTAACACGAATAGTATCCCTATCACTCCTGTAGCACAGTTTACGTTTAAGCTTAATGGTGGAGTAGCAACTGTGACAAATGACTCTACGGGTCATGCTCGCTTTGAGAATGTTGCAACAGGCACACACTCTGTATCAGAGATAACGCCACCAACGTGGGAGCTACTTTCTACCACGCCATCCAATGGTGTCTTGAGTGTCCAGCCAGGACCTAACTGTGCAGTTGTTCTCTTTAAGAATAGGCAGAACATCACACAGGTTCCAGTGCTTACTATTGCCAAGTCCGATGGTCGTACGACGGTCGTGCCAGGGCAAACACTGAGCTACACTATTACTGTTACAAATACCTCTACTGTCGATGCAACAAATGTAACTGTCACAGATTCTCTACCTGCATCTACAACTTTTACTGCAGCAGACAATGGTGGATCGCATAGTACTGGCAATGTGACATGGACTGGTCTTGCTATCCCAGCACAGCAGTCTCTAACACTGACTCTACAGGTCGTCGTTGCTACAGCAGTATCGAACGGACAGGTTCTCTACAACACTGCAACGATCGTTGGTGGAGAGTCCTCAACAGATACGACGACTATTACTATAGCGCCACCTCCAAATAATGGATGTATCGAGATCGTGAAGGAGACATTCAATACATTAAACCAGCCGATCACTCCAGTTGCACAGTTCTCATTCCTTCTCGATGGTGGAGTACAGACTGTGACTAATGATGCTCTTGGACGTGCTACATTCAGTAATGTCACTCCAGGTGCTCATACAATATCGGAGATTATTCCTTCGGATTGGCAGCTACTCTCTATAACGCCATCCAATGGATCGGTAAACGTACCATCTGGTACGACGTGTGCAACTGTTCTGTTCAAGAATAGTCAGAACATCACGCAGCAGCCTTCTCTTACTATTTCAAAAAGCGATGGACGCAGTACTGCTTCACCAGGAGAATCACTGACGTACACCATCAACGTTGCTAATACTTCGAGTGTATCCGCTTCTGGAGCCGTAGTGACTGATACATTGCCTTCTACGCTAACGTTTGTCTCCGCGAGTGATGCAGGAACAGTCAATGGTCAGGTGGTCACGTGGAACCTTTCTACTATTGGTGCCCAGCAGACTAGAGTTCTTACGCTCAATGCCATCGTCTCTGCATCTGCAAACAACGGTGCAGTGATTAGCAATACAGCAACTATCCAAAATGGTCCTTCTAGTACAGATACGACAGCGATCACACGTACGCTGCAGCCACTTACCATCTCAAAGACGGATAACAAGTCCAATGCTGTCCAAGGTGAGACACTGACGTATACGATCATATTGACGAACCCAGATAGCGCACAGGCTACAAACGTTATGGTGACTGATACACTTCCATCAGGTTTATCATTCTCTTCAGCTAGCGATGGAGCATCTGCAAACGGTCAGGTTGTGACATGGTCCAACATCAGTGTAAATGGAAATAGTAGCCGTACGTTGTCTGTCTCTGCTGTTGTCAGTAACTCTTCGGTTGTAGGTTCTGTCCTTACAAACATTGCTCAGATCACTGGAGGAAACAGCGCTCAGGATTCAACGACTATCAATGGTGGTACAGCAGATCCAAATAACATTACTATTGATATCACAGATGACAAGGACCCTGTAGAAGAAGAAGAATCCTTCTGTTACACCATCCGTATTACAAACCTTAACTCTGTTGAACTTCTAGATCAGACACTCACGCAGACACTCGATGGCAACACGGAGTTCCAGTCATCGAATGAAGGCGGACGACACAACAATAGTATAATTACTTGGGACGACGTTGACCTTGCAGCAAATGGCACTCAGATATACACCACATGTGTGAAGGTCAATGATGATGTGGATAATGATGACGACCTCCTTCGATCTCGTGTGTACATCAATAGTGCGACTGCAAGCGAAACAACTCGTGTCGATGGCAATGGAGGAAGTAATAACAATAACGATGATGAGATCTGTCGTGTTACGAGCATTACCGATAATCCAGACCCAGCGCAGCAAGGTGAGACGATCACGTACAGTATCCGCATCCGTAATGATAGTAACGACAATGAGCAAGTCGATGTGTATGCCTTCTTGGATGATGATCTTGAGTTCCTCTCTGCGTCACAGAGTGGTGACGAGGTAGGCTCTAGTGAAGTTGAGTGGACGAATATCAATCTCAATGAAGACCAGAGTGAAACACTCCGCATCACTGCGAAGGTAAAGAACACCGCAAGAAATGGAGATAACCTTCGCTTGAGAGTTCGCTGCGAAGACGACGAGGCCTCTGAGACGACACAGATAAATGGTACTGCAACTCCAGGTGATGGTACCGTACGTATAAGTGTCGATAAGCGTGCAAACCGTCAGGAAGCCGGACCAAATGACTCAGTCACTTACACCATCACTGTGCGCAATCTTACAAGCTACGATGCAGGAAACCTGACTATTGAAGATCGCTTTAGTGCTGGATCTATCTCCATCGAAGATGCGGGTGGTGGACAAGTTGTTGGAAATGGAATCAATTGGAACCTGTCTAGTCTCAGTGCAAATAGCTCACAAGTCTACAGTTATCGCACACGTGTGGGTACAGATATGCGTCATGGTCAGATCATCAGTAACACGGTTACGGTGACAGGAGATGACCTCGATCGTCCATCATCAGATGTAGAGCAGGTACGTATCATCACGCAGCTTCCTCAAACAGGTATCGCTGGATTTATCGGATCATGGAAAGGCACGCAAGCAAACCTTCGTCCTACGTCTATTTCTCAGTCATCAAGCACAGCAGATACTCAAGCAGCGACTGCGTTCATCGTCTGGACGAGTATTATCGCCATAGGTATGACCCTTGGAAGTGTGATGGGGAAGAGATTCTTCTTCTAGGGAACCCTTTTCACCTAAGCACCCCTCCCTTTAGGGAGGGGACTAAGGGGAGGATTTCAAAGTATTTTTTTAGATTTTATCCCAAATTGAAGTTTATTCTATTTTTTATACAAAACTACTTCCAACACTTTTCAAGCGGAAAAGTGTTCAAAACGCTTCATTTCCAAGCTCGCGGCAAAGCATGCAAGGTATATCCTAATGTATAGCCTCTACACTTAGCTCCGTGTATGATGTGATTTACCTCTTATGGATCTTACTTCTAACACCTACCTGCTTTCTCAGGCATTTGCACTCATGCAATGGCTGTCTATGTCGTAAGCCAGCAATATAAGAATAGGCAGGGAATTCTATTTGGATTTATTGTTGGTAACCTGCTGAATGCAGTTCATATGCTGCTCCTTGGAGCCATAGCAGGAACAGTCTTAGCTATCATCGGTTCATTGCGTTTCGCTATAGCAATATATTCTATGCATCGAAACTGGCTGTACTTCTTTTTACTTCTCAATACAGTCATTACCTATTATGTATTTGAAGGGTACCTACTTTCACTGACATCATATGCAGGAGCTACTTGTATTATAGTATCTAGTTTTCTGAAATCTGATCATTGGATGCGTGTAGCAATGATATTTGGTGGAACGTTATGGATGCTGTATGGCATTTTAGTAGGTTCAATTATAGCAGTCTTCGCAAATGCATTATTTGTAATAAGTAGCATCATTGGTTGGTATAGACATGTTCACTCGCACTAAGAACTACTTCTTACTAACGATCTTATCGATGAGTCCGTACTTCAGAGCTTCGTCTGCTTTCATATAGTTGTCACGCTCAGTGTCTAGAACAACCTGCTCGTACTTCCTACCAGTGTGCTCAGCGATGAGTCTGTTCAGAAGATCTTTTGTCTGGATGATGTGCTCTGCGTGAATAGCAATGTCTGTCGCTTGTCCTTCTGTACCACCAAGAGGTTGGTGGATCATAATCTCAGAGTGTGTGAGAGCAAATCTCTTGCCCTTCTGTCCAGCCATAAGGATGATGGCACCGCCACTTGCAGCCATACCAAGACATACAGTAGAGATGTCTGGCTGTACATACTGCATAGTGTCGTACATTGCCATGGTCGAAGTGACCTGACCTCCTGGAGAGTTCACGTAGAGAGTGATGTCTTTCTTCGCGTCTTCTTTTTCGAGGAAGAGAAGCTGTGCGATGACAGTATTTGCGACATCATCGTTTATAGCTGATCCGAGAAAGATGATTCGCTCTTCGAGAAGACGACTGTAGATGTCGTATGCACGCTCGCCAAATTGTGACTTCTCTATTACTGTTGGAATGAGATAGTTTTGTGGAGTGATGTTTCCAGCAGAGATTCCTTTAGCGATGGATTGGATCTTTGGGTGCATGATGTTGGAGAATTATGAATTAAGATTTATGAATTAACTTTCATTCCACTATATAGTATTTTTGTATTCTTGAGGAGTGTGCATGGTGGGGAAATGTGTTGGTGTGTGTGAGTGTAAAGTTGCTATTACATCTTTAGAAATAAGGGAAATAAGGGAAATAAGGGAAATAAGGGAAATAAGGGAAATAAGGGAAATAAGGGAATATGATGTATACTATGATGAATGATTGGAAAACACAGGTTTCTTTGTATCTTGAGAAGAGTGCAAAGCCACTTATTGTTGTGTTGGGGCCTACTGCCAGTGGGAAGACTTCTTTTTCTATCGAGTTGGCTCATTATCTCGGTAATGCTGAGGTTCTCAATGCAGATAGTCGTCAGCTCTATAGAGGCATGGACATCGGGACAGCGAAAGTCACTCAAGAGGAAATACAGGGAGTTCCACATCATTTACTAGATGTATTTGATCCAAACGAAGAGGCGACTGCTGGTTGGTATAAGCAAGAGGCTTCGTTGATGATTGATTCTCTTCATGCTTCTGGGAAGATCCCATTACTTGTTGGTGGTTCTATGCTGTATCTCAGTACGATCATCGATGATCTGAGTCTTGCTCCTGTGACAGATGCAGTACTTCGCGAAAGGATCACACAAGAGTATGAAATGGATAGTGGGCTGACTTTATATAAGCGACTGCAGTCACTTGATCCCGACTCTGCACTTGTTGTGGACTATCGTAACCAACCACACCTTGTTCGTGCAGTAGAGATCTGTGAGCTAACAGGATCTACGAAAGCTCATGCTGTACAGTCTGCTCCTTCATCGGAGATCTTAATCTTAGGCGTGAATCGTCCTCGTGAAGAACTTGTACAGCGTATCAACGAGCGTGTTATTGTGATGTTTGCAGCGGGGTGGGTAGATGAGGTACGAGCTTTGATCGCTAAGGGGTATGGCCCAGAAAACCCAGCGATGAAGAGTCATGGATACAAAGAGATCATGCAGTGGATAGCAGATGGAGAGTCAGGCTCACTTGAAGATCTGCAAGAATCTATCGCAGCAAAAGGTCGTCAGTATGCCAAACGGCAGATGACGTGGTGGAGAGGGGATGCGCGCATCCATTGGTTACCCTAACATCTTTAGGTCTACAGCCGCTTTGGTGATACCTGCAACTTGGTTAGGGTACTTCGTGTTCCATTCGGCAGTGGAAGCCATGAGAGAGAATGTACCAGCCATCTGCGCTTCTGCGACTTCTTTTTTTATCTCTTCGATGTTTTCTGGCAGTGCTTCAGTATCTTTTATACGTTGCTCAAGTTTAATCATTGCTGTTGAGGTCATTTCAGCTTCAGCAACACGTTCTTGTATAACAGTGAGGATCTCACGAGGATTTGATGATGGATTTTCTTTTGGGGCGGTAGCCATGATGTGTGTGGTTATACCAATATTATAAGGTATTTCATGCTTTTTATCAATGTTTAGAATTTGAATACGTCGTGTGTTTCTTCTATGCGCTGTTTCATCTGCCATAACTGTTCGACCATCGTTTGTAACTGTGGAGACTCATCAGGACTGTCTGCGCTCTTGCGAAAGTCATCTATGAGTTTCACCTGGTTTGCGATATTGAGAAGAGCGAGGTCAGTCTTGTCTTGCCATTGCTCATCGATCTTACTGTAGACTTCCATCTTTAAAAATGTCTTAGGGTCTGCGGGGTTTATTTCTCCTTTGTCTATAAGACTCATAAGAGTTTTCATGAAGTTTTTGTGCTCATCGTCCATCTTTCCCGCAACAGCCTGACCAGTTTTTACTTGGTCTTCTGTTGTTTGTTCCTCTGAATTTGTAACAGTGGTGATGAATTCGTCGTCAGTCATTATTTGTATTGTAGCAACTTTTTACTATAAATCTATTGCAGCGGAGTGGAGACCACTCCGCTGCGGAGATCTGTATTATATAACCCTAAAATTCATCTTCATCATCGTCTGGAGCTTCCGGTGCATCCAGTAGATCTTCGTCATCATCGATGACACATGTACAGGCGTTGTCCTCACAGGTACAACCGCCACAGGCGCACAAAGCTGCGCCACAATCTTCACAGACTTCCATAGGAGAAAGAGGGGAAATATGCCCATATATTATGGGTATTTTTGGGTTTTGCAACTAAATTTTTTCAGGGTGTTCTTTGGAGGTTTGGTACGGTCTAAATGGCTAATCTAAGCCAAAAAGTATTACTCTCTATTCTTAAATATTTTTGTGACCTACTCATGTCTAGGTTCCTTCTGTGTAATAGAAGTCTATTTCTATTCCCCAATTTCTATGCGTTATCCGCGTACTACTCCTGTAGAGGAATCTACTTCACGTCACTCAAAATGGTTTGCATTGCAGCATTCTGCACAAGTAATTAGCGAAGGTATACGCTCTGTTCTTTCTTCTAAGCATGAGTTGCCACAGATGCACAGAAAGACAAAATCTCATGGCCTGACTATGGTTTCGGGTTTGTACGATTCTGTAGAAACTATGCCTGAACTTGTTATGATGAGCGCAGACGCTCTTGATGTCTTGCCCACTGGTCAAGAGGCACTAGAGACCCTCCGTAGCTATGAAACAAATCTTTCAGGACACTCGTATCAAGGAAATGATGAATATCCTATTTATGTCGTCGCTCAAGATAGATTTCGTTTTGCTGCAGGTCATGATGGAACAATTTATTCGATAACTTATCGTGACAGGGGAGATCGTGGTCCGATGACATTTCACCCCATCGCAAAGTTTCCTCCCGTATTAGAGAATCGAGATCTCATCGTCGAGACTGTAAGCCAATCTCCTGGTCAGGCGAATACACCTGCACAACAAGCGGCACTAGACAGTCTTACTCCTGCATTTGACCCAAGAGATGTCTCTGAACTTTTTTCTGATCAATATTTTCTTGACGCACTTTTGTTTGATGACAGTCCGTCTACATCTGAGGTGCAAGCATCTGCATCTTTCGATGCAAATACAGTCGTCGATCAGTTTGCTGCTAGAGATACTGAACTTCCAGATTCTCCATATTTTACATTACTTTCGACAGATGAACTCAATGCAGAGATAGAGATTCACACGTCAGGAGATTACTCCTATGTATATTCGAACTGGGGTGAGGCGATGCGTATCGATCATGTAGGAGGAACTGTGGATACTGTCGTTACGTTCCCTGTAGACCTTCGTGGTCATACGACAAATCTGATCGGTCTTTCCATCGGATCAGATGATCAGACCTATTCTATGAACATTCCATTAGAAAATGGTTCGCTTGTGCCACTAGAAGATGTGTGGGACTTCTCTACACAAGGTTATACGTCACTAGACCCTATCGATGGCTCATCTCTTGGAGATGCACTTCCGGCTGGCTACCGATACCCAGCGCCAGCACTTTCTATCGCAGAAGTGAATGGGGGACTTGAGGTAATGTTTGCATCCGACCGTGACTATACCGTCTTCGATGTTCAGACGAGTCCCATACGCACTGGTCAATCCGTTGGCCGTGTTCTCGTTGAGCATGTCGGCGGTATCGTAAATGGAACCATCAATATCCCACTCCATGACCTCGGGCCTGGTAGCGGCAGCTACCCAGTATTCATGATCGATCCAAATACAAATGAGATGCTTGCTAGAACGTATATGCACTTAGACCATGGAACTATAAGAGGAGCACTGAGTACAGCTCGAAATACACCGCTTCCAATTGTCGACGTTGCTGCACTATCTTCCGAACAAGAATCGCAAAGTGAAGCAGAGATGATACATACGAGCCTTGCGATGCCAACGCTGAACCAATCTCCTGCAGAGCGTATGACTGTACTTCGCAATGCAAAGATCGCTGCACAATACCTCATGCCACATCTCGATGCTATGACAGGCATTACCCTAGCAGAGCGAGATCACATTCAGTATGCAGCGTCTGTAAGTCTCGTTGGTAATGTAGACACAGGAATGATGCTAGACACTCCCATCACTCCGAGTATTTCCATCCTCAGCATGCAAGGCAACACTCTCGTCGTCCACGCGCAGACGCCCTATGACCAATCTGTCATCCGCCTTTCCTCTGGAGGGTACTTTGCTAACCAAGAGTTTGTTCACGAAGGAGGCTCTACCAACGACATTGCTCTGCTTGCTATAGAAGGAACAAAGGAGAGTAAGGGGTACGCAATAGAGCTTCTCGACAGAGAGAACGGTACCGTTATCGATAGAGTAAGTGTCCAGTGGGACAATGTCTCAGGCACATTCTCTCTGCATTCCATAGATGACATCTGGACTCCAGAACGTCAGGCTGCGACATTTGCAGCGCTTTACACAGAGAACGCAGACAGTCAGCGCACTCTTACAGCACTTTTCGCCTCGGATGCTATGGCGCAAGTCCACAGTAATCCAGACCTTTTCACCGCGGTGGAACTCCAGTCACTACAGTCAGTCGATGTAGCAGGTACGTCACTAGACAGTCTGCAAGGGAGGAAGCTTTACGACCAACTCCCAGAAGATTCTCCTCTACGCATTCTTTCAAATTCTCCAGGTGACTTAGCACGCGCTCTGCACCCTGAGCTGTGGCCAGTAGAAGGAGATGAGCCACATCTTCAGTCTCTTGTAGTAGATATATCTGACCCTGGAGATGCAGCAGACCAGATGGCTTTTCACCGTAATGCACTACTGACCAACCGTTCTATAGTCCTTTCACAGACAGGTAGTCAGCTCGGTGCCTTGCAGCATGCAACTGAAGACATCCTCAATGCTGCACTGCAACACGCACACAGGCTTTTCCGTGGGGAGAATGAGCCAGCAGTTCGAACGGACTGGAACTTTGTACATGCCACGATGACTGCAAACAATAGGTACTTGCGAGAGGCAAGTATAGACCTGAACACTGGAGTCCCAAGTGCAGAAGTCTTCCTCAATGGTGCCATATCACTCCTCCGCGCAGAGAGTGCAACGTTGGTACATCACCAAGTCACTGCAGACCCTGTTACGTATGAGCAGAGAATGGAAGGCATAGCTCATCGAGCAGAGATGGCACAACTTGGTCAGCGCAATGCACTTCTCATAGCGCAGAGTCGAGACCATGGAGGAGCAAGTGAACGAGAGCTAACACGCATAACCAACCGTATCCAAAATTCACTCATTGCATCCACAGACCCTCGTGCAGTAGCAGTTGTCGCAAATGCAACGAGTATAGAGACGCTTTTTGCTGATCTAGATGCGATGATGGCATCTCTTGCCGCGCCGACTCTTACTGCTACAGGAGATGATCTTCTCGTCGCAAGGGAACTGGATACTATCTTGCATGAAGAGTTATCTCCCGAGTCTTTAGGAGATCCAGTCGATGTAGTCTTTTCATTTGAAAACGAAGTTGATCGGATACAGCTTGCACAAGTCGATGATGATATGTGGGTATTGAAGATGCATAGGGATACGAGTACTCCGGGGACGTTGGTTCAAGGGCAGACGACGGAGATCTTTAGTTTGGTGGGGTCAGAACTGTTTGAGTTGTATGCGTATCTACAGGATGATTCTCTTATCGCTAGTTCTACACTAGTCGCTTCTGGAATTGTAGATTCAGATATTCAAGGTGTAACTGGACTAACGGGGATACATAAAATTGCATACGATATGGCTGGTTCCACAAAAGACTTTGTCTTACCACTCCTTGAAAGAGCCTTAGAAACACATAACGAGAGATCTACAGGCAGCATAGATCGTTGGTATGCTACGGCAGGTGAGGAGCCGATAGATGTAACATGGTCGCTACCTATTACAGTTCCGGGTGAGTATTTTCTTCAGATACATGGACAGTCTTGGGACTTTGACTCTGCTCTGCTTTCCACGTCTTCAGGTGACGTTCAATTGTCGAGCGTTGTTGGCGCTGTAAATTCGGATGTATTTACTATCGATGCACCTGGAAATTATGCTCTCACTCTCAAAGGAGTTGGTGTCCCAGTAGATGTTGGAGTAGATGAGATCACATTTTCTCTTGTTTACAATTCGAATCTGAATGTCGGAGAGACTCCTCCTGTTACATCGAAGTTTCATTCGATGTTTGTTGTAGATCACGCTGAGCAGTTCGATGAGACCTCTGTATTTATGCTTGAGGGTGGGGAAGTAATGACTGGTGTAACATCATTGATAAATCACTTCTCTCCAGTTCTGCATTTTGCAGAAGGTGAGCAGTTCGACACTCCCTATTCTGTAGATAGTATTCTACAAAATTCAGACGGGGTCTCTACAGGAGATGCAAATGGTGAACTCGTAGTAAGCCAGACTCTTGCAGATACGGAAGGTAAGATCTATGGCTCTGTGTTACAGGAGGGTGATAAACTAGCTATTAATTATTACTTCTTCTTTCCTATGAGTAACTGGGCTGAGCACGATGGATACAATACACACCAAGGAGACTGGGAAGGTGCAACGGTATTCTTAGAAAAGAATGATGCTGGAGAGTGGGTGCCTGAGGAAGTTGGGCTGGCGCAGCATGTGAAAGTTGGCGATGGCCCTACTGACGAATCTGACGGCTTAGATCTAGTTAATTGGGAAGATGCTATTAATGATAGTGGAAAACTTCGAATATATGTTGGACTCGGCGGACATGCTTCATACTCTGACTCTGGTACCACACCTTGGTTCTTAGGATGGAAAGATGAAATTCATATTAGTTCGGATGAAGGCCGTAGTTTTGATGCGGTATATTTAGGCAGAGTCAATTCGAATTTATCTGATAGTGTTGATTGGATTCGCTCATCAGCACATTGGGGCAGCTTTGATTTGGACGGTATAAGATTTCCTTTTGACGGAGATAGTGCTCCTAGAGGTCCAGTCTTTGAGGATAATGGTTTTACTACTTCACGTTGGTTTAATCCGTGGGAATGGGTGAGTAACTCTAAGTAATTCTATGAAATTTAAATTCACACAATCGGCACTAATAAAGTGGACGATATATATAGTCTCATTATCTCCATATTTATACTTTTTAATCACAGCTCCAATAGACTCATGTAGCTATTATAAAGGAAGAGTATATGATCCTAATTTTAGAGTTGGTACATATAAAGACTGTTTAGAAAAAGCTATTT
>JAQBVR010000045.1 GCA_027623015.1 bacterium
CGAATAATGTTGTTCTTCATGCCACAGTCAAATGCTGCGATAGTCTTGCTTGCTTCACCTTCGGGCTCGTACGTCACGACTTTCTTACAGCTCACTTCATTGACAAGATTACTTTGATTCGGATCTTCAATGCTGGGGGTAGAGCCTGCACTGAGCCCGTCGAAGTGAAGGGCACCAAGCATCACTCCATGCTCACGCAGTTTCTTCGTCAGTGCTCTCGTATCTACTCCGGTAATCCCTGGAATACCATGGTGTTCCATCCAGTTTTGGAGCGAACTTACCGCAGCATGGTGGCTATAGGTTTCGCTTACTTGTGCTACAACAACTCCACGAACGTGGATGGTCTCACTCTCGAAGTTCTTTGCAAAGCCCCATTCATTGAGGTCTGAGCTTGGCACACCGTAGTTGCCGATGAGTGGATATGTAAAGACTAAGATCTGCCCTCTGTAGCTCGGGTCTGTAAGACTCTCTGTATACCCTGCCATTCCTGTATTAAAAACTACCTCTCCTTCGGCATCGACTGCAGCTCCGAATGACTCTCCGGTAAACACTGTGCCATCTTGTAGTATGAGCTCTGCCACTTGCGTAGCAGCTTACAGACATTCCTCGACCCGCGCTACACGCACGAGCCGAGGAAGTGTAGTTTTTTCTTAGACAATCTCGATAACCGATCCTCCTTTTCCATTATCGGAGATGGAGATATCTTTCTCAGGGTAAATTTCCTTTATTTGATCTTGCAAATATTTCAATTCTTCATTCAGCGCTTCGATATCTACTCCTACGAAATAATTAATTGACTTTGACAGATCTGCAAGAAGACTGTTGTATTTCGCTACATCAAATGTCTTTTCATTTTTTATATCATCGGCAAGGAGCCGTTCAATACTAGCTAGCCCCTCCTCAAATTTCTCATCTAGTTTATCAAGATCAGCATCAAGGTCTATATTTTTTGTTCAATATGAGAGAGTATTGTGTTAATAGTGAATCTGTCTCTGCTGAATGTATTCCAATCCGGAAAGTATTGTTCACCAATTTTTTTTCCACTAGGATCTTTCACAACAATTGATTTACTATTGTCGTCAATCGAAACAGAATACCCCTCTTTAAGAGCATTTTTCAGATTCTCTTTTTCAGAAACTCGAACATGATCTAAAACTAGTTGGTCATTTACCTTAAGTCCTTGGGCACTGAAGAATTGTTTTGCTGAGATAATATTACCATCCTTATCAAATTTTGTTATACCTACTGTATCTAAATTATGGTTTAAGCCCTTCATTTTTCTTCTTTCCTCTTTATACTCGGGTCTAATTGCTAGTGTTACCTCATAGCCTTCCCCAGCATAAAGAGGGAGGACACGTAATACGTAATTAGCAGAAGCAAGAGGTTTGAAACCGTTTTCTTTTGCATTCGCCTCAAGCAATATAGTAGTAGCCTTAAACAGGCTTTCATATCGAGGTTCCCCAGGTCTGATTGACTTATCATTTACCCAATTTTTTAGAGCAGAAGACACAGCTTCAGTTTCATCTATTTCTAAAAATCTTTCACTTTTTTCCAGACCATCGTCTTTACGTTGGGATCGTTCGTTTTGTGCATTAGAAGTATCTTTATCCAGGTCTACTAAGTTAATAGAGATATTTGTAGGACTGATATTTGAAATCTCTAGTTTCATAGGTGTTTCTAACTTTGCAAGGGTTGCATTTGCTGTTGCTAATACAACTTCCATTTTTGTTGCATCGAGATCTGCAGTAGCAAAACTTCCTTCTATTTTGGTCACTTCTGATTTAATAGATTCTAGCTGCTCAGACACATCTATTCCTGTATCGGATGATTGTTCAGACACTGCATCCGTAGCAAGACGATTTATTTCTACACTTGAACTTCCAACAACCTTTCTACTTTCTTGGATAAGCTGAGGAATCTCTTGGGCTTCTGCTGTTTCAGGTTCTTTTGCACCTTCTTCAGTAGAATCTGTTGCAGACCCATCAGGTTTTGATAATACAAGGTTGCCAGAATCATTTGTAACATAGATATCCAACGAACTATCTACCTGTTGTTGTAATGATGCAGAAGGTGTTAGCATCAATGAATTTTCGGGTTCTCCATCTTTGATGGAAAGATAACCTTCTCCTGTTTTCATCTTAAATGAACTAAGCACTTCTGCAGCGTCTTTTTTAGCTTGATCTGTTTTGAACTCTATCTCGATCGACACATTTTCTGGGAAGAGTGTGACATTTAATATTTCACTATTAAATTCAGGATGCTTTGCCAATTCCTCACGAAGATCTTCTGTCGTATGACCAAATACTCTTACCTCTTCTAGTTGCCTCTTCAGACTTACGATCTCCTCTTTTAGTACCTTGATTTCATTATCTCGTGCTAGTTGTTCCTGTGGTGTCGCACCATCTGAAAGTGGTGTTTTGATCAGTGTACCTAGTTTCTTTTCTGCATCTGTGATCTTTGTTTCGATTGCGATTTCTGTAGGAGTGTCTCCAAGAGTTTCAGAGCCTTTTCGTTGCTTGATACTGCCATCTGCAAGTCTTTCAAAGAGGGACGTAAGGAGGATGGTTAAAACTTCCATTAAGTCTCCTGCCTCTTTAAGACGTTCACCCAAGTTCTTATTCCCAATCTCGATACCTTCTGTACCAAATGTAACCTTTGTCTTTTGAGTCCTTGTCGCTTCTATCAATATAAGCTGGATAGCAGCTTGTGTATCTGTATCAGCAGCAAGGTATTTTTCATTTGCATTTGCAAGGAGATTTGAGCCTGCTTCTATGCCACCACTAGCAAGTACATTCACAAATGAACCATTTTTTGCAAATTGTTCCAAAGCGTCTTTATTGAACTTCTCTTGTTGTTCTTTGGTTATTTCTCGTCCCTCTTCGCTTGAGTCTACATCTGCCTCTTTCTTTTCTTGAACAGTATATGCACCGTCTTTCTCTACTATTTCCTGTGG
>JAQBVR010000023.1 GCA_027623015.1 bacterium
TTGTTTTAATAATGGGGGATGAGAAGCCTGTCCTGAGCTGGACGAAGGGAATCCCCGAGGTGGCTCCATTCGTCTTCTCGCTTCTGCACGTAAAGTTTATGGATTTTGATACACAACAGACCGATGTTTGATAGCAAATATTTTCACTGTACGTTTTTCGATGCGATAGATAACTCGATAATCTCCGATACGAAGACTCCTGTACCCCTTTAGAGATTTTCTCAGGGGTTTACCAAAGACATCTGGTTTTGCAGTAAGCTTCTGTTCGATCGCATTTCGCACTCGTTCTTTTGCCTTTTTAGGCAAATTGGGAATATCTTCTTTGGCAACATTCTGCTCATAGAGAACCTCAAATATCATGTCCAAACGCTGTCATGATCAATGAACGTTGCGCTCTTTATATCACGCTTCTCCGCTATAGCATTCCAGAGATCGTCTTCCTCCAATTCTAGTGCAATTGTGATCAAATGGAGTGCCTTCGTTGCTTCTGGCATAGCATCGCGCTTTGCCAAGATGGCGATGGCTTCTTCTATATCTGCAGGCAGACTCATGTTCAGTCGCTTTTTATTGGTAGGCATACGTTAAGTGTAACACTAGTGTTACACTTAAGCAAGTCTAAAAAAGCCCTGATTCCTAGTGGAATCAGGGCGGGGGCGTGATTGGCCTTCTTGTTAGTTCAAGACAAAAAGAGCTTCTGTCAGTCTTGTGGCAATGTCCTGCATCTTGGATTGTTTCCAGCCATCGCTCATAGACTTAGTACTAGTGATGAGACGTGGTGTACTCGTTAGCACCGATGTGATGATGCGCAGATGGGCCTTCTTCAGTGAATTACCCGTTTCAGTTGCTTCAACAATCGCATCACAAAAGCGACCTGGCTTCACCTCGGTCGCTCCTCTACTAAGAACTACGTTGGCAGAGATGCCATTTACCATGAGCCACTTTGCTGTGACAACAGGCATCTCTGTTTCGATGCACTTGCCTTGCAAATCACTTGGAGCAGCAATATCAGACTCTTTTGGCACTGCAAGAACCCAGGCTGTTGGTTTGCGGCTTACTTTGCTGAATGGAAGCTCTGCGAGTTGCATCAACTCATCTTCAATATTTGCTTCCACCATACAATCAAAGCCACAAAGTGCGAGGTCAAGCATGCCTTTGGCAACGTACCGAGGCATATCTTGTGGCCGTAGAAGTAACAACTCGATCTCTGGATCGTCGATCGTCGGAGAGTAGCATCGCTCCTCTCGTTCGATTGTATATCCAGTATCCTTCAGTAGGGCCAATCCTGGCTTCTCCAAGCTTCCCGTAGGGAAAGCCACTGTGATTTTTTGGGTCATGACTGATCTCCTTTCTTGTAGACTTCTTTTGGATCGAAGACACGCTCTTCGACGACTTTCCATTCATCAATGCCATCCAACGCGCGGAAGAAGCAGCTCTTGTACCCTTTATGACATGCCGCTCCACCCACCTGTTCAACTTTCAAGAGAATCGTGTCGTTGTCACAATCGATGCGGATCTCCAGCACCTTTTGAACATTGCCGCTTTCTTCACCTTTGCGCCACAGCGCTTGCTTCTTTCGGCTGAAGTAGCATGCATGATCTGTAGAAACAGTCTCTACAAATGCTTCTGCATTTATATATGCAAGCATGAGCACTTCATTGGACCCTATTTCCTGTACGATAACAGGAACGAGTCCGTTTCCCTTGGCAAAATCGACATCTTGTACACTCTTCATCTCTAGTTCTCCTGCCTCTGTTGTTAAAGACCAATCACGCTTTTTCCGTTTTTGCATACATACAAAAACAACCTCCATGTGGAGGGGGCGAGATTGGTTATTACCGAATATTAGTTACCAACGCCGTCCTCTCCACAAGGGAGTGAGGCGTGGTGATGCGCCAATGTTTGCAGGTTTATACGCATTGAGTGCACTCTACATGAGTCAAAAGTTTGTGTCAACACGTTAATACAGTATTGACCCTACTCGTATGCATTTTTCCCTCTACTTCATTGCCCAAATTGCCCAGAAGTGCGATGATAGTAGTCTGCTCCTTCTGATGATCGCCCCGGCTTCGCTTTCGAGCTACGCCGTGGGAGGAACGTCCGGGCATCAACCTTCGCTTTCTGCGAAGGGTGACATGCTCTTCTGTAGTGATCTTGTTTCAAGAAAGCTATGGTCGACAGGTCGCCGGAACACTTAGCGGGTAACACCCGTCGCAGCGTCATATAAAGAGTACCCTTCGACTTTGCTCAGGGTAATCCCTTCGGGATTAAAGGCGTTGCAGGACAAGTGCCACAGAGACGAGTCCCTTTATTGGGAAGTGAAACGCCTCGGAGTACCGAGGATAGTAACTGTTATGGAGCAATCCACCAATTGTAACTATCGGTAAACTCTAGGTGATGCAAGGAGGGTTTGGGTAAGCGGAATCCACTTCGGTTCCAGAGTGCCGCCTACTCCTCCGCGAGAGGTGTACAGCAATGTGCATCCCAGATAGATGATCATCTCACCCTGTAGTAGTGCTACGCACACTACAGGGCTAGACAGGACCCGGCGTATAGGAGGGGCATACCAAAGCTACTACTACTCATAGTGGTAGTTTTTTGGAATTGGGAATTTTGTTGTTTTATATTTATTTCTTCGGCAATTCAATCACAAATGTTGTTCCCTTTCCTTCCTGCGAGGTAAACGTAATGTCCCCATCGAGACTTTCCATAATCATCTTAGAGATATACAGACCGAGTCCATTTCCATCGGTATCAACTTGTGTAGCATTGTCTGCACGATAGAGCTTCTCGAACATACGCTTTTGATCTTGTGCTGGTATACCGATACCTGTATCACTCATGTAGATCTTTATTGCATGTGCGTTGCTTTCGAGCTTTATGGCAAGCTCTCCATTTTCGGGTGTGTACTTTACTGCATTGGAAAAAAGATTTTGGAAGACGATATGCAGCAGTACAGGGTCTGTAGATGTTTCACATTTTTCATCTGGGATGGTCAGCTTACATCCTATTTTTTTATCCTTCACCATAGACCGCAGTTCGGAGCCCATATCATTGACGAGTGTTTTGATGTCCACCATCTCTGCATCTGGTGTGATAGCCTCTCCCTCAAGTCGCGCGGCACGGAGCAATGCTTCGACAAGGTTTATCATCCGCTTCGTCGCCATGTCCATCTCTGCAAGATACTCCTCTTGGATAGCAGTGAGCTCAGTACCATCGTCATCACTCTGGAAGAGTTCTATATACCACTGCATACTGGAGAGTGGTGTGCGGAGTTGATGTGATGCAAGAGAGATAAACTCGGACTTCAAATAGTCTATGCGTCTTTCATCTGTGGTGTCGTAAAACACTGCAACTGCTCCAAGTATTTTATCTCCTTCTAGAATAGGTGTCACCGTAAGCATTATTGGCACCAAGTGCCCATCGTTGTGCCGTACACTCCATCGAACTTGTGGGTCTGATACTACGGATGATCCCACTTCTACCGCATGAAGAATAGGATGCCTAGCTACTGGTACTATAGTGCTATGTAAATGCACCTGCATGACATCTGTGATGTTACTTGCAAGTACGTCTTGAGAAGCTTTTCCTAGGATCTCCTGTCCTGCTTTATTGATCTCTGTGATGAGTCCATCTGTGCTTACAAGCACGACACCATGCTGAATAGATTCTAGTATAGTGCGATCTTTCTTATACTGCTGTGCGATCTGTTCTGTCTGCGCTGCGATCTCGCTCTCCATATGCGTGTACAGTGTGGACAATCTTTTCGTGAGATCTTCTGTAGAACGATCGAGGAGTTCCAGTTCATCTCCAGTATGTACAGATGTCTCATACTGCCACTTCCCAGGACCAAGCTTAGCAATGTTTCGACTCATGCGAACGATCGGCTCTGTGAGATACTTCGCAAGTACAGATGAGAGGATTACTGCAAGGCTGAGGATGATGAAACTGAGACCAAAGAGTGACCATGCAAGCATACGTACACCCGTGAGTGCTTCGTGTCTTTCTACTTGCACTGCAACGCCCCAACCAAGTGTCGGAAGGTAACGATATGCTACGAAGATATCCTTACCTGCATAACTCTCCGCACGACGTACTCCCTCTTCTTTTTTGTGTAGTGCCTGTGCTATGACAGATGCAAAACGAAATTGTCCTAGGTACAAAGGCTTTCCATAGTCTAAGGAATCCTTGTAGTGAAGAAGCGTCGTCTGTTCTCCTTGCTGTCGTGCGATAAGTACTTCACCAGTGTCGCCCAGAGTTGGCACAGCCAGAATAGACTCAAGCATATCTCCGATCTCATACCGTAGTGCAAGAACACCAAAAACTTTTCCATTGTTGTCTCGTACTTCTGTGTAGACGATGTGCCCTTCCCAGCCCCTTGTTCCAACGATCGGCATTAGTGAAGTAGCTGCTGTAGTTTTTTCTGGAGACACTGGGACACCAACGCTCGCTAACGTCTGACCACTAGAATCAAATAGTGTCAGTCCTGTAACAGGAACACCCTGTCGTAAAAGCTGAATGAAAAGAGTGTCTATGACACCCTGAGCATTTTGTGATCGAAGTAGTGCACTACGTACTTCTTCACGAGAAGCCATCAGTGCTGCACGTTCACGATCTGTGTTTAATCTATTCTCTATTACTTCCTCCTTTGAAGCTACAAGAGAAGAAAGCTGTGCTAGTGAGCGCTTAGAAAGTTGAGACCTAGCTATGACATAAGAGATACTCGACAGGACAAAAATACTGATGACTGAGAGTAGCAACATGCTTACCATTGTGCGCTGCAGTATGGATCTGCTCGCTTTTATTGCCTTATTAGTATGTGTGTCTTGAGGGCACATAATCTATATATTTTAGCACAAAATGGGGTTTTACGCCATATTCGAAACACACTAAACCGCTACAGATAAACAAAAAACCCCGGTTTTCCGGGGTTTTAAAGCTCAATAGTATGTCGTACTTATCTTGTTACTGTGATCGTATCGCCGTTCTCTGCTGCTGGAGCAGAAACCGTTACACGGCTGCTTGCTGTAAGCAAGATGTTGTAGTTCGTGTCCAGTCCAGTAGCACCACTTGGGTCTACAGGAAGTCCTGTGAGGTAAGAACCTGTAAGAGCACTGAGGTTACAACCGTTTGTTACGCCAGTACAATCGTTGACCAAACAGACATTTCTATCTGTTGTGTCGATACACGAAGGCAAGTTACCAGAGTTATCGATAGCGTACTGGTATGTTGCGTTCAAAATCGTGTTTACATCGCTACGACGCTGAGCGTTGCGTGCATCAGCCAACTGCTTCGTTGGGTTGATAGCTACGATAACTATAGATGCCAAGATGGCAATGATTCCGATGACGAGCAGCAATTCAATGAGCGTGAACCCTGCTTTGATCATCCGTGAAGACTTCTTCATAATGATATTGGGGAAAGAAAAGGGGGGATAAGGGTCGCGGCTCTTAAGAAACCGCATATTGGCTCCTATTGTAGCAAAAAATTACAAAACAGCTAATGTTTCACTTGACGACGTATAGGAATGATATTAATTGCTAAATTCAAAACACAAGATCCTGTTTGGAATTTCAAAGAGAACAAGTGGCAAAAGACAAAACTAAAAGCCTCATTACCCATTTGCATCTTGTATCTTTGGATTTTAGATAGGTATCTTGCATATGTATATGCGTATCTTAATCACACACAAACGATACTGGTGATGCTGTACATGTTTGCTCCGTACAATACTCCCATATATAGACATTTGCTGTGCATGATGGAGCATCACACCCACAGCTATTCCCCTCGAGAGTATCGTCTGCAAAGAGTGTAACAAGAGCGGAAAAGTCTCGTTCATATACCGTTATTTTTGGTAGGGAGATAGCTCTTGTTATCGAAAAAGATATCTCTACACTCTGCCGACTATCGAGTGCTGACGTATTGCGCACTATGAAGTTGGTTACGAGTAATTCCCCTGTACTTGTTAGTGGACGGATCGTGTTATATTCCCCTAATAACAATGCACCTGTTTGCAATGCAAGTATTGTTGGGTCTTCTGCATTTTGTGCCATGCGCAATGCAAGTACCGATCCTGAGCTTCCTTGTGTTGGATAGAGAACTCTCTCTGCTCTTCGTATACGTCTAGTGAGAGTCTGTAGCAATTGGATTCCTGACTGGTCTACTTGTGCTATTGCCTGCTGTTGTACACGTTGTTCAGTTGAGGTAAAAAGTAATGAGATAACTACTCCAGAACAAACAGCAAATATCGCCATGAATAAGAGAATCTCTACCATAGTTGTTCCAGAGCGTTTATGAGAAAAGAAGAGTTGCATTAGTACGTACAGGAGGAGATAGAGGCAACTTCTTGCCAAGAGTAGATCTTAATAGATGGAAGTATGCGCTCAAGAATAATTTCCATACGCCTAGTGACATTACCCCGCATACCTTCTACGCAAAGAGATCTGTTTTCATTGCCGTTCCCTCCGACATTCAATATCACACACGCCCCTTCACCTACTGTCCTTGTTTCATCACCAGCATAGCTTATGTCGAGAAAGAGTTGCATCAGTCCGTACTCAGCACAGGCATATGCCTGTGCGGCAGCTTGTGCAGAATGATCTGTCGTTTGTGCAGTGCGAATAGCAGAGGTGGACAGCAAAAGCATCGAGACTGTGATGGCAAGCGCTATGGCACCGACCACCAGTACAGAGATAAGGAAGATGTAGCCGTTGCGTTGTGGAGTGCTGTGGATCATGACGGTTGGAGAATTTCGAGGGAACTGTCGGAGATCAAGAAGATGCGATCACGTTGCATGTCATAGAAGAGTCCTCTGCCAAACCCTTGGTCAGAATCATAACTTCCCGCCTCGGCGGGCTTTCCTGCAACAAGCGAGTTGATTCGCACAGCGCTGAACTCTTTGCTGGATGCATCGGACGATAGAAATCCATATGTACCTGAAGGGTCTATGGCTATACCAGTTACCTCTCCGCCTACTTCATAGTAAAACGGACCTGGGGGAGGAGAGGGTACTGTACTCAGAGCATTGTCGAAGAGAATTAACTCTTCAATGATTGCACCATTCATACGTCCAAGGAGTATGCCTGTGCCACTGCGTGCGATGGCGATGCCATCGTATACATCTGTTAAGTTATACCCGACACCTGCGGCATCTTCGAGATTTGCAGGATCAAATATATCGACCACACGTAGCTCAGCTACGTCTTGGCCACTAGCAAGATAGGCATACCCATCTGCCAGATACATATCAAGAAAACTTCCTGCATTATCGAGAGAATCTAGGAGTACCAATGCTGTCGAATATGAATACAACTCATGGTGTGTTGTCACATCTTCTGTTGCGCCAACTAATACTGTGTCATTGAAAACGCCAAGTGCGCGTACACGGTCATCACCTGGGACATTGGCGGATGCGATAAGATTCCCTGCGCTGAGAGAAGAGGGCAGGGTGATGTTGTATGATCGAACTTCACTTCCCGTGTCTCCTGTTGCTACATAGAGTGACGTGCCATCTACAACTGTGCGGTACCCTGCTGCTCCTAGAGAAAAACTGGATGCAACACGTGTCGGTGTTGCAGGATCTGAAATATCGAATACATAGAGTCCTGCGCCAGCACTAGAGGTGATGTATGCATAGTCTCCAGAGACTGTGACACTATTAAACCCTGGTGTACCTCCATCGATATAAAGACCTTGTCGCGAAATAGTTGCCCAATTACCGAGTGGTTTTACCTGATTCCAATGCGTCAGTTCTGTCGTTGCAGTTATGGTCCCAGCTCGTTGCATGCCGAAGTCCCAGCTTGTTGCTGCCACTGCAGAAAATGTATTACTGTCTATGGGTGCGATGGTGATGGTCGTCGTATAGTTATCTGATGTGACTGTTCCTGTCCCCGCAAGATTCCAAAGGCCATCTACACCAATCTGCATGCCATAGGTTCCAGCACTCAGCTGCGAGAAGTCTTCGTACCGCACACTGCGCGCTGCCTCAAGCCCAGCTTCTGCAAGAAACACGGCACGCATGCGGTCACCAGTAGATAAGAAACTACGTTGGTTAAAAAGCATGCTTGTCCCTATGGCTGTCATGAACATGCCAAAGAGCACGATGCCTATGAGGACGTCTATGAGCATGAAGCCTGCTCTGTTGTGTAGTGACATTGATGTCACTATATCATGCTTAGAACTGTCTCACGAGCTGCATCATCGCTTGCCCACAACCGTTCTGCCTTGCACCACTGGTATAGAACGGGAAGAGACTTTGCATTTGACGACGCAGACGAGGGTACTGTCCAAATCGATACTCTTTCTTACCTTCGGCAACATCGACCATCTGTTCGCAGTTACAACCACGGGTATCGGCCAGAGTGAATGCTCCAATCTTCTTTCGTGGTCCTGTGCGGAAGATATTACTGTCTTGAGTGAGTGAATACCGCTTATTGTACATATTTCCAGTTGTTGGGATAAATTCTGGCATGTACGTGTTAGGACAAAGGTCTGCATTGTTGAGGATGCCATCACCATCGCTGTCTCCGATACAAGAACCCTTGATGTCTCCATGTTTACTGTGACCATTCCATGCAGATACGCCAACTTGTAGTGTCTGAGGATTGCCTGGGTTTCCTGGAGGATAGTGACAGATCATTATTTGCTCTTCTTCGACATTTGGATCAGTAACAGCATCTCCTCCATCTGTGCCTCCTGTATCTCCACCTGCACTGCTACTTGTACCACTACTACTACTTGATCCATCATCATTAGAATCAGAATCAGCACCGCATACACCTGCACTTGCTGGCTTTTCGAGGATGATCTCCACCACCGCATCCTGGAAGTCTGCGCTGCTATCTAGGTCATTTAGCTCCATCATCACAAGAACTGACTTCTTGCCGATCATTATACGATCGTCACTGATGAGTGACCGAAGGAAAGGCTTGATGCCCGCAGAGTTGTTGTACGGTGTCGTACCTGGGACTGGGCTCCAGCGCTTGAGAACTTGCACACGGCCAGTGCCATCTCCCGTATGAGCTTTCTTTCTAAAGAGCCAAGAGTAACGACCTTCAGCGTGTAGAGACAAGACTGTTCCGGAGGCAACATCGGTAAATGTCTGACGTTCGCCTCCATCTATGTCGTTATAGTTGAACAAAGACTGCTTACGTACACCACCGTCGAAGCTTGCTTGGATGAGTGTCTGGATCTCTGGACCTGTGTCACTTCCATAGCGTGCGTGCGAGCCGCGTACGCGGAATGTTACATCACCAGCTTTGTTCATAATAACGCGCCCGCCACTTGCTATCGTAAATGGAATACCACATGGGTCTGGTGTTTCGTTGTTTTCTGCACTTCCGCTATCGCTATTACCATCGCCACCCGTAGTAGTAGTACTACCATCACTTGAGCTGCTTACTGTTCCACCAGTGTCACCACCCGTAGTGCCGCCAGCATCTCCACCAGTTGTTTCTTCTGTTGTTGTTGTAGTAGTAGTGCTGCCATCTTTAAGGGTACTTGTTTTCCAATACACCAAGATCGCATCATCTTGTACTGTGACACGTGTCTGGAACAATGCAGAGCCACTATTAGCTGCAATAACAACTTCATCACCGCCTGCACCATCATTTACGACAGCATCAAATGGTGCCTCTGCTTGGTTATCTCCAGTATCGTTGAGAATCTGTACAATTTCGGCATTGTCGAAGATGATATTTGCGTCGACGATCTCCTTACTACCGGATGGTAGTGAACCATGTAAAAGCACACGGACATATCCATTGTTTCTCCATGCAGCAATACCAGGGACATCTTCAGTCAGGAAGTTGTCGACGATAGTTGTGTCTCCATCTTTTAGAGGGATCCATTCGTTTTCGATGTACACCCGACCACTCTCTCCTACATAGACATTTTTTGTACTGTCACCTATACCTGAGTTCTCTAGACGAACGTTATCGATCCTAAATCTAGGAGCGGTTGCAGTTGCACAGCTACCATCTGGTTGGCTAAAGGTGACTTTTACGACAGCGTCTTGGAAGTCTGAAGATGCAGAGTTTAGCGTTCCAAGTTCGCCAAGGAATACCGCATCGTACTGCCCGATGGTGATCGTTCCATCTTCACTAACGACATCTTTTAGGAATGTCGAAAGAGCAGCTTGATTACCAAATGCATCGTAAGCAGGAGCAGTATCGCCATTGCGTAGTACTTCTATGTGATCTTTTCCATCGTTGGAGATATAGGTCTTGTTGAAGAACCATGAGTACCGTCCGTTGTATTTGATGAGCACCTTTGTACCACTTGGCAGATTGCTGAGTTTTTGCGTTTCTCCACCATCGATATCTAGACCACCAAAGAGCGGTGTCCAGCTTAGGCCATTGTCTGTACTTACATACGCAGTTACCTGTACTTCTGGACCATTGGCACCATATGTGATCTCTGATCCAAGCACAGTAAACGTCGCATCCACTGTTCCTGTTGTCGTGATAGTTCCATCTGATGCTACAGAGAATTTATCGGTACATGTTGGTGTGCCACCGCCACCCGAACTTCCACCACTGTCTCCAGATGAACCGCCGGAGTCACCACCTGTGTCTCCACTTGTAGATCCTCCTGAAGTCGTACCACCTGTGTCTCCACTTGTAGATCCTCCTGAAGTCGTACCACCTGTGTCTCCTGAAGTCGTACCACCATCTACTGATGGTTCGCTAGCACTAGTAGACAAAACACCATCTTTTGTGATGACTATAATGTGCCTCGCTCCCGTAAGTGCTTCGAGGATGATCTCTCCTGTATCGCTTGGTACACCGCCTACTTGTGAAAATGATACTTCACTTAGTCCAGATGTCGCGATCGTTGTAGGAATGGAATAGACCTCATCGAACTCTTCATCACGTACTGCATATGCATCCCCCTGATACAACACACCAGTTGCAACATGGAAACCCCATGCTGAATCCAGCTCGTTCGCCATAGAGAGTGTCTGTGCTCGACGCAATGCTTGCACTGTTTGTTCGGTCACAAGTCCCAAGTCATTGTTTACTTGGAAATTACGATACATTGGAACACTGATTCCTGACGTCACAGCGATGATGCCGAGTGCAAGGAGTGTCTCTATAGTGGTGAATCCTTTGAGGCGTGTGTTATTTTTCATGGTCATGAGAGAGTAATAGTATGTAGTGTATCACTGGTTTGGTTAGGGATTTGCTTGCGACCAATAGATAAGGATGGCGTCGCCTGCATTTGTGACACGTGTTTGAAATAGCAAAGAACCGCTGTCGCTAGCGATCTCTACCTCATCTCCACCAACCCCTTCGTTGACGTTTCCATCGAAAGGCTGCTCTGCTTCATTTACACCCAAATCATTCAAAACATAGGCGATATCTGCTCCATCGAGTGTGATGCGCACATCGACAACCTCCTTACCTCCAGAATCTAACCCACCAAAGTTCAGTACACGAACATAGCCACTTTGTCGTTGAACAGATACCCCTCCAACATCAAGGATGAGACTATCATCACTCAGTGCGACACCATTCTCTGTAAGAGAAAACCATGCACCATCGCCGAACTCTGTTGGGATAGACCCTACATGCACTGTTGGTGTGACGGATCCTTTTCCACTATTCTTGATATACTCGAAAACAATTTTCATACGGATGGGTGGAACAGGAGGGCCTGCTAGCACTCTATCTGGACGAATTTCGATAATGCGATTATCGCCATTTACCGCAGTAAGGACAACGTCTCCACTCTGACTTGGCACACCGTAGACTTTGGAATACACCACCTCAGTTACCCCAGATACATTGATGTTTGGTGCGAAAGGATGCATCTCATCGAACTGTGCATCTCGCAATGCATAACTACTTCCTGCAAAAAGTGTTCCTTGTGTCACAGACACTCCCCACTGTGCACTTTGCTCTCCTGCCTCAGAAAGCATCTGCGCCCGACGCAATATATGAATAGTTTGTTCTGCTGCAATATTGAGATCATTTCGGATGAGATAGTCTCGATAGACAGGTATGGCAAACCCAGACAACGCTGCGATGAAAGCAATGGTCGCGAGCACTTCGATAGCGGTAAATGCTTTATGCCAGTATTGTAAGGAAGTTTGTATAGAGCTTAGCGTCCTATGTTACCCACAACGGAATAAATAGGAGTGATGATGGCAAATGCAATAGTACCTACAAGTCCTCCGATTATCAGAAGGATCATGGGTTCGAGGATTATCGGAAGTTTTTCAGCAGTAGACTCTGCCTTCTTTTCATAGATGTCTGCGATCTTTAATAGTGTGTTGGACAGAGTTCCAGAACGCTCTCCAGTAATGACTAATTGTTGCACAGATATAGGTAAAAGCTTGTTGGTATTTTTGATGGCAACAAAACTCTTTGCGAATGAATCACCAAGATTGATGTGCATGAGAAGCTTTCCGTAAAACTTCTTGTATGCAGCTACTTGTGTGACACTCTCCAATGAATCCAATGCGTCTACAAGAGGTACCCCTGCGCGTAGTAGTCCCCCCATGATCACACCAAAACGCGCAATAGTAGCTTCGCGTGCGAGTGTGCCTATACCTGGTATACGAAATAAAAACCATTGAGTTACTATTTTGAATCTTGTGTATTTCGTGAGGAGAAATATGACAATAAATCCTGCGATTATTGACGGTGCTATGACCATGCCATGTGCTTCAAATATTTCGGTAATGTAGATGACTGCGAGAGTCGTTTGGGGAAGTTCTGCATTAAGCGAATAGAGCACCTGCACTAAGTTTGGTAGTACGAAGATACCTAGCCCCATCACGATGATGAACATGAGTACCATAACGATGGACGGATAGATCATCGCCATCTTTACCTTGCCACGTAACGCTTGGTCTTTCTCTTGCTGTTCTTCAAGGTACTCTAAATTACGTGCCAAACTTCCAGCCTCTTCCCCAATGCGCACAAGAGCAATCTCGTATGGTGTGAAAAAGTATGAGTCCTCCATAGCGTGCCACAGAGTGGAACCGTTTTCTACAGAGATGATAATCTGCTGTACGACCTTCTTCATCGGTCGGGAATGTACTTCCATACCATATGCACGGAGTGAATCGATAAGCGGTAATCCTGCATTGATCATGGTAGCCAAGCTCTGAATGAAGAGATGGCGAAACTTTCCCATTCCCGTGTAATTCAAGGAAATGAAGAATTCTGCTAGTGCGTTTTTTTTCTTTTTTTCTTTTATCTTGAGTGTGAAGCCTTGCTCAGCCTCTTCTTCTTCCTTCTCCTCTTTCTCATCTTTACTTTTACGGTGAAAAAATCCCTTCTTTTCTTTTTCTTCTTTCTTCTTTGGCAAGCCTCTACCACTGAACCTGTTCTTTTTAGGGGTAGGGGGTGGGGTGTCGGGCGTGGGGCTTTCTTCTTCCTCATCTTCCTTGTCGTCCAGAGCTTCCTCAGAAGCGTCGGAGGATGTTTCTTCAATAACTTCCTCTTCAATAATCTTTTTCTTCTTCCCTTTGCTCCCTTTGCTCCCTTTGGTCCCCCTTGTCCCCTTTGCTCCCTTTTTACCCCGAATTTTATTCAGAGGTTTCTTCTTTGCCACCGCTTTCTTTGTCTTACTTTTTGCCATTCTTTTTTTGGAAAACAATATCGGGAGGCGCAGCCATGCGCATAAGCTCTTCTATTGTTGTGACACCAGACATCGCTTTTGCAAATCCATCTTCAAACATAAGCTTCATACCTTGTTTTCGTGCAAGCATGTTTATATCTGTACTCGATGCACGCTTTACGATGAGCTCCTCGATCTCGGGAGTTATCTCCATAAGCTCATGGATGCCTACACGTCCTGTAAATCCTGTATCACCACATGCGTCACAACCTTTACCTTTGTAGAGCGTGACTGACCCCGACTTTTTAAAGAATTTCTTCGCACCAGGGAAAAATCCGTGTGCTTTTGTTGCAGCAATCGAATAGCTATATCGACAGTTGGGACAGATGCGTCGTACAAGTCGTTGGCCAATGATGACTTCAAGTGTGGATGCAAGAAGAAATGGTTCTACGCCCATCTCAAGAAGTCTTGGCACTGCCGTTGCAGCATCGTTACTGTGTAGCGTAGAAAAAAGTAAATGACCTGTTAGCGCTGCGTTTACAGCAATGTCTGCAGTCTCTCCGTCTCGGATCTCACCAACTAAGATGACGTCTGGATCTTGTCGCACAAGTGCGCGAAGTCCTTTTGAAAAAGTTAAACCCGCCTCTTCATTAGCTTGAATATGGTTGATCCCTGGGATCTTGTACTCCACAGGATCTTCGATAGTCGATATGTTTACGTCTGGTGTATTGCGGAATTTAATAAGTGCATACAGTGTAGTAGATTTACCAGATCCTGTAGGACCTGTGGTCAGCAACATTCCAAACGGCTTATGTGCAGCTGCCTCAAGGATCTTCTGGTTCTCCATGGTAAATCCAAGATCTGAAAGTGTCAGTGTTCGTACGTACGAAGAGAGTAGTCGCATCACGATCTTCTCTCCGTCGACGACAGGCACCATAGATACACGGATGTCCATAACACCACCTGATATTTTGTGACGAATGGCACCATCTTGTGGTGTAAAGTGTTCATCGATACGCATATTACTTTCGATCTTGATACGGTTTACGACACCTTCGTAATAGATCTTTGGGATGCGTCCTGCCTCATGCATTACACCATCTACACGGAACCGAATAAGCACAAGGTCTCCCTGTGGTTCAAAGTGAATATCTGATGCACGAAGTTGAATAGCATCATTGATGATCTCTTCAAGGATCTCTGGAGCAACTTGACTTGAATCATCGATAATCTTCTGGAACCTCGTCGCAAGTGGCTTACGAAATCGCAAGAACATCGCTTCGATACCACTACGTGGCGCATAGACATAGCTGATCTTTCCTTTGAACTTCTCTACCTTTTCCCCTCGCGAGAAGCTGAAGAGGCTTTTACCTGCTTTGGGTTTTGCCTTTTTCTTCTTTGCCTTTGTGTCTTTCTTTGTGTCTTCGACAACATCATCGTCATCGTTTTCGGGGAGGACTGCTATCTCTTTTCCAAGGTTCATACGGAGAACCTCTTCTAAATTATTTCTATCTGGCTCCGATGTAGCGATGACAACAGACTTACCTGTATTTTCTACAACGATCGTGTAGTACCGACGTGCAACTTCTTCTGGAAGCGTCTGCATGACTTGTACATCGGGTGGTGCAGACTGGATATCGAAGTACTCAAGACCGTAGTGCTCTGAGAGAGCACCTTCAAAGAGCTCTGGTGTGATGAGACCCTGCTCGTTGAGCACACTCATGAGTGGCACTCGCGTGCTCTTGGCATATGCCAGGGCTTCGGTCAGCTCTTCTGCAGAGAGATAGTTCTGATCTACGAGTATCTGGCCGAGGTCTTTATCTGCTATTGGCATAGGTCTGACGTTAGATGATGGATTTAACTTTTTTGATAATCTCTGTGATCGGTGTGTTGGATTTGACGAAGTATTCAACAGCTCCTAGCTCCTTCGCACGTTCACGGTCCTCGTCTTGGCCAAGGTTGGACAAGATGACAACGTGACCTTTGATCTTCTTACTCTTCATTTCTTCCAAGAACGTAAAACCATCCATCTGTGGCATGATCAAATCCAAAAGAATGCATGCAAACTTTCCGCTCTTTGCTTCTGCAAGAGCATCGAGTCCATTTGTACATGTCACCGTATCGAATCCATCATGTTGGAACTTGAGTTCGAGTGCATGCGCGAGTGGTCGCTCATCTTCAACGATAAGAATCCGCTTCCCGCTCTTTTTAGGAGCAGTCTTTTTTTCTTCTGGTGCCTCTTCTGTTTTTGTTGGATCTTTCTTTTGCATAGATTTGCTAAATAATCATATTATATTAGCACAGAAGCCTGTTTTGGACAATATGCACTCAGTTAATTATCTTTCAACGATCTGAGTACTTAAAAGGCCAAGAGGACTAAGAAGACTGAGAGGATTTATCTTCAATCTTAATAGAACGTTTACTTCGTCTCCTTTCAGTCTTTTAAGTCCTTTAAGTCCTTTCAGTCCTGAGCATAATCCTTCATAATCACAACGAATGCCTAAAAAAGCTTTATTGTCAGTATCGGATAAATCTGGTCTTATAGATTTCGCAAAAGGGCTTATAAAAGCAGACTTTGAGCTTCTTTCTACTGGTGGAACACAAAAAGTACTTGAAGAAGCTAGTATTCCTGTTACTCCTGTAGAAGATCTTACAGAATTTCCTGAGTGTTTTTCGGGCAGAGTAAAGACGATGCACCCCAAGGTAATGGGGGGAATCTTGTATCGACGTGGCGATAGTCAGCATGAAGAAGAAGCTAGTAAACTTGGTATCGATGCGATCGATATCGTTGTGGTAAATCTCTACCCATTTGAAGACACTGTTGCAAAAGGAATTACTGGTCCAGAGCTTATCGAGCAAATAGATATCGGTGGACCAACACTTCTCCGTAGTGCAGCAAAGAATTTTCATGATGTCACAGTCATCTGCGACATCGCAGATTACGATCGTGTTCTTGAGGAGATCAACAGTAATGGCGATACATCTCTTGAAACGCGACAAGAGCTTAGTGTTAAAGTATTTGAACGAACAATGGCCTACGATGCTGCTATCACTTCAGCCCTATCTGAAGGGCAGAAGGGCGCAGTGCTTCTGACCAATCGTATCGACCTTCGTTACGGAGAAAACCCGCATCAAGAGGGTGCGTTTTACGAGAAGTACGGCGAACCAAAACCATGGACTGTGCTGCAAGAAGAAAAACAAATGAGTTACTTAAACATTCTCGATGCTGATGGTGCATGGAATCTCGTTTCAGAATTTCCCGAACCAACTGCAGCGTGCATCAAGCATGCCAACCCTTCTGGTGTCGCGTCAGACAATGACATCGCCGTTGCATTTCAAAAAAGTTACGACGCAGATCGACTCAGTGCGTTTGGTGTCATCATCGCGCTCAACCGGGAGTGCACGGAAGAGATCATCGCAAAGATCATCGAACAAAAGATCTTTGTAGAGATCATCATCGCACCAAGTTATAGTGACGCTGCACTTGAACGTCTCAAGAGTAAAAAGAAGATCCGCGTACTGCAAATGGATGGCTCTATAGAGCCAAGTAAGCAGACATGCAGAACCATGCTTGGTGGTGTACTTGTACAAGATCAAGACACGAAAGTCCTCACGAAAGATGACCTTACTTGTGTGACAGATACTGCCCCGAGTGATGCACAGATCGCAGACCTTCTCTTCGCGTGGGAAGTTGTGAAGCATACAAAGAGTAATGCGATCGTGTTTGCAAAAGACCAAGTGACTGTCGGAATTGGTTGCGGACAAACAAGTCGCGTCGACAGTACGATCATCGCGGTGCGTCGTGCAGGTGACCGTGCTCAAGGTGCCGTGATGGCAAGTGATGCGTTCTTCCCGTTTCCAGACTCCATAGAAGAAGCCGCAAAAAATGGTATCGCTGCGATCATCCAACCCGGAGGGTCCATCCGAGATGGCGAAGTAATAGCAAAAGCAAACGAGCTAGGTATTCCTATGGTCGTCACTGGGATACGTGGCTTCAGACATTGATCATGAGTATGGAATTTCAACAATCTTTCAACGTGGCTCGCACAGAAATGTTTCTTGGAAAACTTACGAGTGCCATGTCTTACAAACAGCAGCCCGACGTACTACCACTTAGACTAAGAGGGAAACACACATTATTTCCACCACTCGAACTCATTGTATTATTTCAAAATAGTTCACCTAATCAACAGGGAAGTATCGAACATGCATTAGATGTTTATAATAGTCATTACAGGCCTTCAGCACCTATGCTGAAATGTTGTCATTTTGCAAAAAGATGATATTGAAATGTAGTTACGACTGGCATCAGGGCATTTAGACACTGATGAGACTACTCCCTATTGATGTTTGAATGGATTGGCTTATGTTAGCCCAGCAATTTATTGCTGGGCACATATGCAAAATACATAAGGAATTCATTCCTGGTTGTGGATAAAAATAATTACCGAACAAGCAGCAATGAATTGCCAGGCTAACTCGAAGCTCGACTTGTCCGTCCGTAGTCCAGGGACGAAGGCGGAAGACATAGTGGGGTGCTAAAAACTGGTGTGAAAGGGTTTAGACACTAATTACAAACTTCGTCGTCCTGCCACAGCCTCTTTCAAGGTTACCTGATCTGCAAATTCGATGTCTGCACCCATGGGAAGACCATGTGCGAGACGTGTGATCGTTGGGACAGCATCTGCAAGTTGCTTTTGTATGTATGCTGCAGTTGCTTCTCCTTCGACATCGGGATTTGTCGCGACGATTACTTCTTGGATAGCTCCTGTCTTGCACCGATCTATGAGCTCGCGCATGCGGAGCTGCTCTGGGCCCATACCATCTATAGGAGAGAGGACACCGTGGAGTACGTGGTATAAACCTTTGTACCCCGAGCGTTCAAACGCGATGACATCGAGTGGATCTTCTACGACCATGATAAGTGATCTCTCACGCGCACTGTCACTGCACAGTGAACATGTCTCTTGGAGTGTAACCATCTGACAGGTGCTGCAGTACTTGAGTTCTATCTTGAGGTCTGTGAGTGCTTTA
>JAQBVR010000002.1 GCA_027623015.1 bacterium
AGGCAAAAGGTAGGACTCCTGCTGAAAGAGTAAAAGAAAGAGAAAATCTATCTGATGAAGTACGAATGCAGGCGGGATTGGAATATATGGATCCAATAGAATGGGATACTGATGAATGGAGGAGATGGGAGACTGCTTATAAGAAGGTTCTATCAAATTGTTTAAAGGCTAGAAAAACAGATGGCTGGAAAGAACAAAGAGATATGTCAGACTATAAGGCTTCTCGAGAAAGTTTTGCGGCTGAATGTTCGGCTTATGGAGATATGTATACAACAGTTCCTGTTGATGGGTTTCGTGAAGAAATTTCTAGTAAAAGTGGCTTAACTAGATTTCATGTATTCCACCCACATAGTAGGATCACAGACGGCAATAAGCGAAATGTAGAGTTGCCCAAAAAATATCAGGATATTGTCTATTTGATGAGAAGAAGTGTTGATCCTGATAAGAATAATGCATATTCTATAAATGTATCTCATGTTGTAGATTCAAGATTTAAAGGCAAAGTATTGAATCATTATGTAGAAACCATGGCAGAAAGATGCTAATTACTTCTTAGACACTTTGTGGTATAATAATTAGATTTATTATACCCAAATGAAATGTCTAAAGGACCAGAAAATAACAAGCCACCGGTAGATTCGAATGAATCAACTGACAATGAAAAGGAAAAAGCTGAAAGCCTTAATCCTAAGGTTAAGGCAGTATCAGAAACTCAAAAAATAAATGTTACAGTTACAGAAGCTAACCTTACTGAGGATGAGCTAATGAAGATAGCTGGTAATAAAAGTATTGATAAATCACAAAAAGTTGAGGTAGATGACAAGGTAAAGGATCCTGTATGGTCAATGATTACTAAATCCAATAATAAAAGTGGTAAAATGGGTGTAAAGAAAGGCTCACCTGAATGGGCTGTAAATAGGCAGGAGGCTATTGATGATGCAAAAAATAAAACAATCGAAAAGCCTATATCAAATATAAAAGATGGAGTGATAGACGCAAATGGTCCTCCTAAAAATGCAGCAGAACAAAAAGAGTTAGATGCTAAGCAAAAGCGAATCGATGAAAAGCTATCTGTAGAGCTTGGCCCAGACGGAAAATCTAATCTTACAAATGAATACGATAAGGTTCTTCAAGGATAAGGGTAAGAGAGAACAAGCCAAACAAAGCTATATAAACTTATTGGCGAAAGAATTAGACATAGACAACAAGGAAGCAGCTATTATTTACAAGGAATTAGCTAGCTCTCCAGAGGTTTATGACCAATTGCAGAAATTAGAGGTTGCAGAGACGTTGCTCAAAGAAGACCCAGATGCATTTGAAGAATATGCTGATAAGATTACAGCTGGAGACAAGGAGGGAGCAGAAGCAGTTCTAAAGTCTGTTAAGAGTGAAAAATTCCAAGCTCGATTAGCGGATGCGCGTGAAGGTCAGCAACTTGCTCAAGATGTTATAGCAATCCAAGAAGTCCGAGCTGCGGAGGCTGCGCTAGACAATAATAAGATGTCAGAGAATGCAGGAAACCAAAGTCGGATGAATAGTCTTGGAGTTGGAAACGTGTACTCAGGACTTTCTGAAGAAGGGAAGACTGCTGTGGATGGACTTATGAAAAATGCTAAATATTATGGACTCGTAGTATCTACATTTCTTGCTGGTGCAGAAGTCACTAATGATGGTATTACCAATACAGTCGCAGGTGCAGAAGTCGGACTTGATTTTTCTTCTGGAAAGCTCTTTATGATTGGTCACCATGAGTCCGATACGGCTTTTGTTGGAAAAGTCCCTATAGACCCTCCTACAGTGCCTGTGTTTAATAATGTATACCAAAATTCTATCGCTCGACAGGATGCCAATAACTATCTGTTGAATAATAATAAACTTGCAGATGCTATGGCTCGGATGATCGGAAACTTCAACCCTGAGGGTAGTACACTTGTTACTGCTGATCAGGCGAATAGATACCACAACTACCAAAATGCCATGCTTGGTGCTGGTAAGGAGGTTGGGGAGGAGCAGAATTTGTATAAGACTCTTGGAGTGGTGGCAGATAGTGGCGCTGTAAATATGCGTAGGATGTTTATGATCGGACAGGCGATGCGTCTGTATATCGATGACTCTATGGATCAATACAAGCAGCACGGAGATACAGTTGTTGGCAGTGAGGAGCTTATTACACTCACAAGGATATGGGACAGTGAGACTGAATTTACTCTAGGAGATCCTACATCATTTCCTAGTGCATCTGAGCTAGTCGCTCTTACAGAACAGCGTTTAAATTTTGAGGCTACAGGTGAAATTCAAATAGCGTAGGGTATTGTACAATATGTCTAAATATTGTATAATATATTTAACATACACATGAAAAACACTCTTCACTTCTCTCGCCGTTTTGCTCATTTCCATGACGATATGCCTGCTTTTCATGCAGGATATTTGGTACTGACGTTCTTGGTGGCTTCGCTGTTTAACCTTGGAGCATTTGCGTTACTTATTGCTGCGCATATGGCGTTGGACTTTGTGAAGTATCGCGAGCATCACAACTACTCGCTACACGATACTTTTGAAGGTATGATCCGTGAGAGCTTGATCGACATTACTTTGCTGTTTGTTGCTATCGTGTTTTCTGTATATTTGCATCATAGTGTTGTTGGTGTAGCGAGCTTGAGTGGACTTGTGCGTGCAGAAGTTACTCTTGTTCGTGCTGCTGCGCTTCTTGTGCCAAAAATGAAGATCCTGCATCACTTTTTGAAGGTGGTGTCACACTTGCATCACTATATGCAGCAAACACAGAAACAGATATCTAAAGGTTGGGGACAACTCGACAAACTGTGTTTCCTCTTTGTCGGCATATCTGTGTTCCTCATTGTCTTCGCATCTGCGATAACTGGAACTGATCAAAGTACGATCAATTGGGTCCTTATGGAGGAAATGATTCCTTGGAACATCTAGAAGGGGACTCCGTCTGGAAACAATTCCGCTTCTACAGCTTTTGTTTCTTCTTTCCATTGTTTTCCCTCTAGAGTTTCCTTTCCTTCTGTATAGCGGTTTTGAAAGTCTTCGAATCGCTCTTCTACTGTGACGATCTTATCGACGATTGCACGCTTGTCCGCGTAAAAGAGTAGCTTTTGCTCTGTTGTATCCCTGCTACCAATCATCTTACTTCCTGGGCCGTGTGCTTGTACGATTGTTGCAAGATCTGGAAAGCCCCGTTCTCGTAGGAACTCAGCGCACGCTTGTTCATGGCGCATGCCTTTGAATTTGTCTTTGATGTCCTTCCATACTGTGTGCTGTTCGTTGGTGTGTTCGATATCTGAATGTGACGCCCCCAATGTGAAGTCTACAAAGCGGAAGAGATCGTGGATCTGTCCTGCTCGTTCGACTGCTTCTGAGCGTACTATCGTCCCAGACCCTATCATGTGTAGTGCGAGGTCTCTAGCGACCATAGCAACAGCATCACAGTGGTCACAGATGTGTGCAGGGAGCATCATTTCTTTTCGCCACTTGAGGATGTCTTGATACGACGGCAAAGGCATATCGTCAAATGAGATGCTTAGTTCGCGTCCTTCTTTCTCTTTTGGGTCTGTGATAAAGATCTTGATGCCATCATCGAGAGGGGAATCTAGTCTTTCAGCCCATTCGATGCAGCGGATGGCTTCGTGGTCATCTGTCGATGCTACGAGTTTACGGGCATCTTCTGTCGAGAGTCTATAGAGGTCGAGATGGAGTAATTCGAGGCTATCTGTTTCATATCGCTGTTCCAGAGCATATGTTGGACTCGTCAAATAGTCCGAAATGCCTAGTGCAGTAGAGAATCCGTTTAAGAATGTTGTTTTACCTGCTCCTAGCTCACCGTCTAAATATATGGTCACTGGTCTATATATACTCTGAGCTAGTGAAAAACCGCAAGAATTGGTGTTCTCGGCTTCCCTTAGCCATATTGTAGGTTTACTGGTCATTGCTAAATACTATAAAATAATGTATAATAATAGAAAGATAATACATACATACATGTTAAACACACATATAGTTTCAGGCAAAAGTATGGGTTTTGCTCTCCATCCTCTCAACCCAAAAAAGGAACCACATCCCATGTTCTTCCTTGGACAGAAGAGTTCATTTTGGATTGCAACATTGTCTGTGATGGCTTTTCTTATAGGAAACATGATGGGGCAACATGGATGGCACTTGTTCTGGGCTTCAGTGCTTGGACAAGGAGATGATAGCTTGATTGTGTACACAGGCACAGTTGCTCCTGTTGCCGAAGTGCCAAACTACAGTACCTGGTCTCAGTATGGTGGTGATGATACCAATTCATATCGCCAAGTTCCAAAGGATGTACTCATGGAGTTGCCCTCGTATCTTGCTTCTGATTTGCACTCTGTGTATTCCGTTGCAAATATGGGGTCTTATGCAGTCGATACTGAAGGCGCTGGAAGTCATCCAGGTGTCGATATTCGGATGCCTGAAGGAACGCCTATTCTTAGTATAGCAAATGGTATCGTTGATCGTGTAAAGAGTGATGCAGGTTATGGAAATGTTATTGTTGTTCGGCATCCAAATGTTCCAGATCCTGAGTCTCCAGGAAGACGAACGACGCTTTACTCAGTGTATGCTCACTTAGAAACGACTATGGTTACAGAAGGATCCATCGTCATGAAGGGTGAACAGATTGCGACCTCTGGTTCTACAGGATTTGCATCTGGCCCGCACCTTCACTTCCAGATAGATAGAGAAAGTGCACCGTGGCACCCTTACTGGCCGTTTACTTCATCTGAAGCTAGAGAGGCTGGTCTAAGCACGACTGCTGCAGTTAATAGTGGTTTCCACCAATCTCGTCTGAAGGCATACACCGTTAACCCAATGATGTATGTTCAGCAGCACAATGCAGTTGTAAAGCGCGTCTCTACATTTGCAAGTGCAGAAGTCCCTGCAGTTCCATATGTTTCTAGCCCTGAGCCTGTACGTAGTGCTGCATCTGTGATCTTTTCTAGTAGCTCATCTCAACGATCAATTTCTTCATTTTCGAGTTCATCGAAGATCACCGGTTCAATCCGTAAGACTTTAGCTTTGCAGATTCGAGATAGACGTGCACTACGAGTTTCATCTCGTTTGCAGGCTCGCAGATACACAACTACTACATCTGCACTACGCATACCAGATCCTTTACCTGTATTTACTCAGGCAGTTATTGGGTCACAAGCTGTTGTTTCTCTTTCTCCAGAGTCTGGTTTGTCGCCCATCACCTTAGTTACTAGTGTAGAGATTCACCACGATGGTTCATATTCTGGACGAGGATGGGAGAAGATAACTGTTACACTCAAGGACGCAGATGGAAATGTTGCTACCAATCCTGAGCTCAATAAAGACATCTACCTGCGTACAGACTATGGTGAGGCTGAGTTTCGTCCATCTATGCTGACAGTTATTGACTTTATTCAGGGTAGTGCAACAGTTCATATGCTTCCTCGTGGACGTAGAACTATCATCCTTAAGGCACAGCCATTTGGGGAGATCAGTGCTCCTATGATTTACAGCAAACAGCACTAGTTTTCTCTTGAGATTGTTTGTATAACAGTACTTTCTATTTGAGATATAGGTGTTATAACGATAGTCATTACCATATCTTCTTTTTGCGTAGTAAATGTCCGCTTCTCGTCGATATTCTTAGATGTGAGTATTTCCCACTCTGCTCCATCTAGCAGCCGTTTATACATGCCAGCTGTCCATGCAGCCCCCTCTTTTACGTCGACTTCTACTCTAATGTTTTTTGCTGATGTTTTTATGTCTACGATCTTTGCAAACTCCTGATCTTGGTATATTGGCACTTCGCTAATGTTGATGGGCGAAGTTGTTTCAGTATTACGACACGATGTCATAGCTAGGCAGAGAAGAACTGTGGAGATGGTGCGTTTCATATCTTTATTATTTCTTTGTATAGATACTTAGCGCAACCATTATGGTAAAGAGAATTCCTGCCGCTATGAGTTTCTCTTCTGTTGTTAGAAATAGAGCACTGATGCCAAATGTAACTCCCAATAAGCCAGTTAGTGAGATAATCTGCCTATCATTCCAGCCTTTTGATCGTAACCGATGATGCAGATGCTCGTCAGTGGTGTTGCTTGCGAGTGGCGACTTACCCTTACTGATCCTATGAAGGATGACAAGGAAAAGATCTATAAGGGGGACACCAAGAACGAGAAATGCTGTTGCTACTTTTCCACCACTGTAGATTGTAAGAACGCCAAGCATTAATCCAAAAAACATCGCTCCAGTGTCACCACTAAGAACTTTGTTTGGTGGGTAATCAAAAATGAGAGATGCACATGCAATAGCAGATAAGATGAATGCGAGTAATGCGAGTTCTGGCTGATCAACTCTTGCGCTTATAGCTAAGCAACCGATCGTGAGGAATCCGATCGTAGAGAGCATGTTTACTTGGCCAGGGATTCCATCAAACCAATTGAGTGCGTTGATAGTGACCATGAGCCAGAGTATGGTGAATATTCCACTTAGGAGTGGTAGGGGGCCAAGGATATTTGTATAGATGTCGATGGTGTCAAGCTTGATGAAGCTTGAAACGTCCATGGGGTTTGTCAATGTGTAGATTCGACTGCCCGTAGCAAATATGATAAAGGCGACTCCGGCCTGCACTCCCAAACGTATCCATGAGGCTATGGGTGCCCTGTCGTCACGGAAAGAGGTAAAGAGTAGTATAAGTATTCCAAGGAGTACTCCTGCTGTTTGTAGAGTCCATGGAGCTATGATGGCGTACAGTATGACAAATGTCAGTGCTCCAAGTATTCCTGTTGGATAGGGGATAGGTGATCTACTGAGTCCGTATCGCTTCGGAAAATCTGTCAGCTGAAGCTTCGGAAACTCTCGCAAAGCAAGCATATGCAGTAGTACACAGAAAATGAATGCCGTAATCGGTAGAGTGAGCATAGAGATATCTGTAGTATAGAGTCCAAACTCCTTATGACAAAGACGCGTACATCGCCGGACAGGGAATTGTATGGAATTCTTGGCACATTTCCAGACGTTTCAAGGCTACAGTCTCATTGGAATACATATTTCGATAAATGTAACATAGATGCATTTATCAATAAGTATCCAACAACAGTATCTACTATTCCTGAACGACTGAGTGAGATGTTCCATTTTGATCGTCGTATGTACTTTATCGGTCCTTCATTGCGACTTTGTATTTGTCAGTATCTTGATGGTATCGATTGTCCTGAGGAGCACATAAACTGCGTCGTTAACATTGGTGGTGTTTTTTATGGAAGATGTGTTGATGATCCCTTTAACATTGAGGAAGTTCTCGCTACAATTCTGACATGAGCTACCCCACACTCGATCTTGCAGACCTCTCTGGTAAGACAGTGCTCATGCGTGCTGGGTTTGATGTCCCACTTGATAATGGCGTTGTAGTAGATGAAACTCGCATAGAATCAGTTCTTCCAACAATGAAATACATTCTCGATGCAGGAGCAGCTCTTATACTTATGGCTCACCAGGGTCGCCCTAAAGCAAAACCTGTTCCTGAGATGAGTCAGAAGCCACTCGTTTCTGTTCTTGAAAAACTTCTTGGCATCGATGTACTGTTTGCTCAGTCTTGCATTGGTGTTGAAACGAAGTCAATGGCTGACGCACTAAAGCCTGGACAAGTCCTTCTTCTCGAAAATCTACGGTATGAAGAAGGTGAGAAGAAAAATGACCCTGCTTTTGCATCTGAATTGGCTAGTTTTGCAGATATCTACGTTAACGATGCTTTCACGAATTCTCATCGTAGCCATGCGAGTATGGTTGGTGTCCCGATGCTGATTCCAGGCTTTCTGGGTTTACATATTGCAAATGAGATTACCCAACTGAGTAAAGTGACCAATGACCCTGTTCATCCCATAACACTCATCATCTCTGGTGCAAAGATGGAAACAAAGATTCCAGTTATTGAGAACTTCCTTTCTATTGGAGATAATATTCTCGTAGGAGGCTGTATAGCAAATACGTGTATTGCTGGACAAGGCTACGATGTTGGCACATCTCGTTATGAGCAAGAGTGGATGGAAAAGGCTCAGGAGTGCATGTTGAAGAGTGAGGTAGAGGGCAATGCAACTGTTCATGTTCCTACTGATGTTATTTTGGCAACTGAGCCAAAAGACCACGCTACAAAAGTATGTCTTCCCGTTGAAGATATTATGGGAGATATGTCTGTCTTCGACATCGGTAAGATCACCATTGAGCACTATAAAGATGTTATCGCTTCTTCTCGAACAATAGTTTGGAATGGTCCTCTTGGAATGCATGAATACAACTGCTTTTCTCATGCCACTAAGCGTATAGCTGAGGCAATCGCAGATGCTACAGCGCATGGCGCTGTATCTATTGTCGGAGGAGGGGACACACTAGACTTCCATGAGCGATACAATTACCCATTGAGTGCATACACACATGTGTCCACTGCCGGAGGTGCGATGCTAGACTTCATCTCTGGAAAAGTGCTTCCAGGCTTACACGTGCTCGAAGAGCAAATGGTTTCGACTAACTAATTCCTGTAAGCTCACGTGGCTATGTCTTCACTATTTGTTTTCATCCCAGAGGAGGGTGAATCCCCAGCGGCTTTTCTCAAGCGTGCAGAACTAGAGAAGGGTAGTCTCGTTCTCGTCTTGACAGGAATAGACTTGATGCTTGCTGCAGATAAAGATCTTCTTTCTATGTTTATAGATGATCTGGCGTCTATCAGTAGTCGAGTTCGCATAGCTACAAAACAGCGAAAAATAATGGAAGCGGCACGAAACCGCGGGATTCGCGTCGTAGGGAAGTTGTCGGACTTGCAGCATCTTCTTGAGGGGCATCGTAGTCTTGATGATGCAGTGCATGCGTTTTCTCCTCATGTATGGCAACAGAAATTGCGATCAAATTTACAATCGATGGGTTTGCTTTCTCTTCCACGTATTCGTATATGGATCCTGATTGGATTGAGTTTGTCTTTGTTCTCTTTTGTCTTTCTGCGGTTACTTCCTTCTGCAACGGTACATATCTCTCCTCGTGAAGATACTATTTCACAAACTGCTAATATTTTCCTTGTTTTGTCTGGTGCAACGGTTGATATTCCGAAACGCGTTCGAACATTAGAGCTTATGCCTATTGTTGTTTCTTCAGATCAAACACTCACATTTGATCAGATTTCGAAAGAGTTCATCGGTACGAGCGCGCGGGTTGTACTTACTATGTATAACGATACAGCAGATATTTATCCTATTCGAAAGTGGACACGTGTCATGAACCAGGCAGGTATGGTATTTCGCATACAGGATCCCATTGTGCTCGACCCAGGTGAACGTATTTCTGTGCGAGCAGAGGCAGATGATCACGATCTCTATAATGAGATTATTGGTGAGAGAGGAAATGTACCAGAAGGGCTACGTTGGAAGCTTCCAGGACTTTCAGAAGATGAGCAAAAGCTTGTCTATGCCATTAATTCTAGTAAAGGATTTGGTGGTACGACTGCCTTTAGAACTGTTCTTCATCAAGGTGATCTTGATATTGCTACAAAGAAACTAGAGCAAGATTTGCTAGCAACTGTAAAGCAATTGGTAGATGAGCAACGCCTTTTGTACAATGCAGCACATTTAGAGCATAATATGGAGATCTTGTATTATGATGAATTGACAAAGACTACATTTACTGGCTTCGTGCTACCTCTAGAGTTCTTAGGTGAACCAGTTACCTCCATACCGGTGAAGGGGAGTGTAGTGTATACAGCTTATGCATATAATTCACAAAAAGTTTTAAATCTACTAAGTGAAGAGCTATATTCACATGTTGAAGATGGCAAAAGATTACTAGAAGACAGTGTGACTCTCGAAAGACTTATCGCACACGTCATCGACTATAACGATAAGCTTTCGTGGATTAAACTTACTGTAGACCTTTCGGGTACTGAGCAGTTTATTCTCGATCCACTTAGTCCTACTGGTGCAAAGTTTGCAAAGCGCATTCGAGAGATGATAACAGGTAAGGAAAGTGACATTGCCGAGCGTATTATCAAAAACCTTCCTGAAGTTCGTCATGCGGAAGTATCTATTTGGCCACCGTGGAATTCTGTATTGCCTCATATTCCATCACATATCGTTATTGAAATAGACTCTTAAATATGATTCCAACAGTTGCCCACCTTCGTTTATTACAATTTCTTGTTATTACGACTTGTATAACAATTCTATTCATCATTCTGTCAACGATTTTCTATGTGTGGACTGAGTTCGATGGCAATAGTAACTTTCCTGTAGAGTGCGCTCTTGTCTTCGGAGCTTCGGTACATTCAAACGACCAACCTGGCCCAGGCATAAAGAGAAGAGTTGCCACTGCTGCAGAGTTGTATAATGATGGCTCTGTGTCTCGAATCATCGTTACTGGTGGTAAGGGCGATGCATTCAAAGACTCAGAAGCACGTGTCATGCAGCGAGAAGCAATGCGAAGGGGAGTTGATCCAGAAGATATCTTCCTTGAAGAGACTGCTGTATCTACATGGCAAAACATTTCACACACAGTAGACCTTCGTAAGGGTTGTGACGGAGTCGTTGCTGTATCCGATAGATACCATCTTGCAAGGATACGTCAACTAGTTGCCAAGCAGGGAGAAGTGTTGGACATTTATACATATCCAGCAGGGGATCACCCAAACGTATTTTTCGAATTTAAAAGTGTTCTGCGCGAGGCGTTCGGAATCATCTATTACACAGTAGGTGATTACACATCTTTAGATATATTTGCTGAAAAATAACAACAAGTTCCTATGTATTGTTATGTAAACAAAATGTATACCGAGCACTTCTTCGTTATCCACAGTCAATTGAATATTAACATAAAAAGCATTATGTTAAGTATGATGAATTGTGGACAAGTACACAAAAGGTGTTCAATCGTCCCAGAAGAGCTAAATTCTTCACTCCCCCACCATTACTGACATTACGCCACTATCACAGGCAATGGATCGTTACATAGTTTTCCTACAAGCAGAAGAGAACAAGTCCCCTCTCACTGTTGCGAACTACCGACGTAGTTTGAACCTTCTTCTAGAGCTCATGGATGTGTCTGCTCCTGAAGATATCAATAAGATGTCTATACGTAGCCTAAAAGTCGCACTTCACTCGTCTAAGGCCCGCAAAGGCTCGGCCCTTACCATAAGTACCAAAAACTATCATCTTACAGTACTTCGTGCCTTCCTTCGGTACCTACTTCAAGATGAAGAGCTGGAAGTGTATTCACCAGATCGTGTGCGAAGATTTAAAGAAGGAGAACGACAAGTGAAGGTTTTATTTCATGATGAGTTGCAACGACTCCTCGAAGCACCAGACACTTCGACAAAAATTGGCAAACGCGATAAAGCTATGCTCCAGTTATTCTTTTCCACAGGGATGCGTCTTGCAGAACTTCGAAGTCTCGATCGTAAAGATCTAAACTTTGACACAAGGGAGATATCTGTTCGTGGTAAGCGTAGTAAGATCCGTGTCGTCTTTCTTTCCGATGATGCTGTCTTTGCACTGAAGGAATACCTTGAGGCTAGAATCGACCACATAACCCCCCTTTTCATTCGTAATTTTGACAAGGCGCGCGATGCGATGCCACCGGGAGAAGAGTTTAGACTCTCTCGTATCTCCATTTACAATGCTGTAAAGAAATACGCTCGTGCTGCGGGTATCGTATCGGATCCTTCACCACACACGCTTCGCCACTCCTTCGCTACAGATCTCCTACGCAATGGTGCAGACTTGCGTTCAGTTCAAGAGTTACTGGGACACCAAGATCTTTCTACGACACAGATCTATACACACGTTACAAATCCTCAGCTGAAGGAGGTGCATAAGAAGTTTCATGATTCTTCTACTTAACCATTGGTGGTCTTGCACTGAGAATAAGTGGCTTCATTATATTTATACATTCGTAGACTCGAATAGCTACCATCTCGTTATTGATGTCGTGGCCATTTCCATTTTTATGATATAGCGAATCTAGAACTAGAGCTATCTTCCTTCGAAATTCAGAATTTTTGTTCTCAGCATCTTGACGAGATATGTTATTTACATTATTTAGTCCAAGAGCACGTAAAAATACCATAAGATTTCCTCGAACAAAACGTTGATCTCCGTTTAGTTCAATTTCTTCTCTCAGCTCAGCAGGTTTTATTGAATATACTTGGGCATATGGCCTTTCTCTTGTTTCGATTGCTTCTTGAGCAAGGTGTTTTGCATAGGTTTTTTCTGGTAAGAAGTGCAGGACGTCATTTATAGCATCTATCTCTCTTATGCTTGAGCCTTGGTTTCTTTTGAGTACGGCAAGAGATGTGTTCTTATTCACACCCATGGCATCTAGATACGGTGTACCGATTCCATGCAATGCGAGAGTTTGCATAAGACGGATGTTAAACATTTGTCTTGCAAATTTCGTACTTCTTCTTTTATCGCTAGTGCTTACTAATTTCTCATCTTTCGCAATTCTTAGTAAATGATCTGTGATTATATCGGCTCGCTTATCTACAGTCTTTTCTTGCTGGGTTATCCTGCTTGTAACCAGATGTATATCTCTTCGTACATTTGCTCTGTGGTCTGGTAGAGTTCGAAAATTACTCTCCCCTCCTTCTTCAGTGCAGAATCCTGCAGCTGTTAGAACATACTCTGCAGAGAGAGATTCTATTCCAGACTTCATCATTGCAGGTAATATCGACTTTGCTAGTATGTCGTCTACTAAACAGGAATCTCGAAGCGTAAACATGCATCGACTTTCAGGTGGTAATTTTCTTAGTATTGCCATTCGATCTTTTAAAGGCATCTTTGTCCAATCCCCTTCTAATCCTGTAGGCAAGACATTTTCAGTAAGTTGACCCCTTAGGTCTTTCAGGAATCTAATTTCCGTTTCTATAAAAGCATTTATTGGCATAGTGGAGGGCACTATACTTGACAAAAATAATGGAATCAAGTCTAAAAGCTATATGATGCTAGTAATTCATCAAACTCTACATATCCTGCTTCTGCGTTAAAATGTCCTGCATTTGGAATAAGAGAAAGTTCAATCCCTAGCAGAGCTTCGGAATCAGGTCTCTCATGCGCTGTGCTAATTTTTCGTTATACGCCATATTCGAGTGGTATTATCTCATAGTTTCTGTAGTATATCTTCAATGATTCTCGCTTTACTCATTGCATCGGCCACTTGTTACGGTCCTAGTGACTGTGTAGCGCCTATGGTTTGTAGTTCAGGAAAGCGTGGAAGCATCCCAGGTGTATGTAGAATGACAAAGGAAACACACCCTACAGGCGCAGATTCCATCAAGCCTATCCCCGTAGTAAATCCAAGTACATCTACACCACCCGTTCCTGCGCCTCCAGCTGCAGCACCGGCTTTCTCCCCTCCTCTAGCACCACCCGCTCCTCCTGCTGAGTTTGAGATTCCTGATGCACCTAAGCCACCAAGATTTGAGGATTCATCAAGCAGTGATGACGACGATGCATCAAGTTCTGCATCCTCCGAATCAGATGATGACAATGATGAGGAGGTGAATCAAGGGCCTGTTGCGAAAGTGGTCAACACTATTATCGTAACCCCTGCAACTCTAATCATAGAGTCTGTGAAAGACTTCTGGTGTTTGTTGTTTGGCTGTAACTAAGAAGTTCGTGGACCTGTCTCGATAGTGATAGTTACAGTGCCTGACTCTCTTCCTTTTAAGAGTCTTTCCATTTTCTTATCATTAATATTTAGAACGGCACTTCGTAATATCGCTTCTACTGAAGCTCTTGTCATAGTAAGCTTACTTTCTATGGGTATAATTATTCTCACTTTCCCAGTTACTTTGTTTGCACTGAGTATTACATCAACTTCCATGCTTAACGAATGTAACGGGTATAAGTCGAATAGGTTTGTTTGGCCCAGCTGTTTCTACAAATAGAAACTCATACTTGTCTGTAAGACTTCTGGCATCTATCATGAGTTTTTCTATCATTGCTAGAGTATCTGGTGTGTGTGAAATCTCTATATCTTCTTCATTTGCTATTTCGAGTCCACACTCTCTGAGTATTTCTTCGCGTGGTGACACTCCTTGTATTAGCGGCATCGTCCACAGTCGAGATGGGATCTTACTAGTTTCGTAACCAAATTCCCTTTTTAAGGTTTTGGACCATTTCTCCATAGTAGAATGCAGCAATGAGTTCGCGCTTTCAAACTCCCCTCCTGTTGCTGCATTTAATTGCCTTGCTCCAGATGCATTCAGTCTTTCTACAGTTTGCAGATATAAGTGCCCTTTATCGTTATATATTTCTGATCCATCTTCTGCTTCCCCTCCTGCTAAGTGATGCTTTGCAACATTTATTGATTTGCATGTAAAGTTTAGTACATTTTGTACATTTGAAATATGTACATATACAACAAGATTACCATTTGGATTTTTTTTGTTTTTCAGTAGAGCTAGAAAATTTTCTCTTAGCCTTTGAATATCATGAGGGTTAAACAATTTCGCGCCCATATCGTCTAGCGAAATTGACTTAACACTATCCCCCTTTAACCTGAGAGCAAGCAAGCCATTGCGCATGGACTTACGTGCTGTCAATACTAACTGACTTCTAGGAATATCTAGTTCATCTTGTAACTTTGCAAGAATTGGTGCTAGTTCTCGCACTGCATTCTCTTCTTCCAACTTTGCGTCTAGCTCAGTATGGGAAGCATATGATGCAGATGCTTCTTCTTCTCTTTCGTAGCTATCTACAGCACCCCAGTCAGCTATGTCTTCGGGAATATTGTTAAGATCTTCACTATGTACAAATACTTGTACTATGTACTCATAGCCATACTGACTTATGTCTACTTCATCCGTTCTCATCATAATTTGCAGCCGCGTCTTTCCAGGCATGTTATTTGAGATGTACTCAAGATCATTTCTTAGTTCTGTAAAATCGGGGGTCTTTGCTTCTAGATCTCTAGTATAAGCAAGTGTTGCTACTATATTCTTTTGATATTCACTAGTAGGAGACATCACCAAACCTATATCTTTCATAGGATTCTTTTCAAATTCTGTTGTTAATGCAGCGTGAAGTTTTTCATGATTCATCTGCATATAGTTGATTGCAGGTTCCACTACCTCATTCTTTACTTTCTGCTTTTTAGTATCTTCCTCCTCCTGCTCAATCTTCTTAGCATAGGTTACCAAAACCCACTCTCCACTATCTATAGCACTCTCTATTTTGGTTTTTACATACCCTACTTCATTAAAAGTGATTGCAAACTCTTCAGCATTTTCTATATACACAACATTTCCCGCTTTCCGGAGTGCCTGTATTTCCTCAACGATGCGATCGAGAAAAATTCCTCCATCGCCACATGTAGTTTTTGCTACTCGATGCTCCTTTTTTACATACCCATTTTCTTTTGTGAGCCATGCACGTTCTGCGTCATGCGTTACTATCTTTAGATCCAAAGACTCTCCTTCGTCTTCTGGAAAGATCATTTCGATAGCATTACGTGGAGCTTCCATCCTTCTTACTGCTTCTTCTTTACCTTCTTCATTTCTCTTAATTCTTTCTGCAATTAGATCAATTCGAATCATAATCTTTTCTAGGAAATCTTTCCATGTCTTACTTTCTACAGGTAGCCCTAATTCCGTATTAGGAAAGTCGAGATCTTCAACGTAGATCTCAACTGGTATAGAATCATAGGAAAGATAATCGACCCTTACAATAGCTCTTCCTTCTTCTTTCTTTAGGGCAAATCCTAAAAAGATATATCTTACATCTAAATTATACCTCTCAAGTTGTAACTGTAATCCATTTCGTAAGTATCTTTCTAACTCACTTCCTCCATTTTTTACGCTGACTTCTTTATCATCAGGAGATAATTCCCCCTGTTGTCTCTCATGTTGAAGCCGAGAAAATTCGTCATCAGACATGAAGAAAGCCTACCAGAACAAGTTGTTCTTACAAGGAGAAAGAGCGTTAGAGCCCTTAAGCTAGCTCAAAACGCACTATTCCGCTCTTCTAACGCCTATTTGCCCGATAGCAGAGCTACGTATAGTACTTCAGGATACAATGAGTCACTTCAGCAAATTACAGTGAATAAAATTGAATATCTTGAAAGACATATACATGAGAAGAAAGATCAGCTTTTCACTGGAATCTTCCGATCGAACGTTCCTCTATGCCCTCTTTCGGATAGTTATACGCAGGAACTTACGCTTTCCTACGCGAACTACACCTTCTTGTACTACCGAGTCTGTTGACGTTATTGCTTTGTCGTTTAACTTGATCCCCCCTTGCTCTACCAAGCGCCTAGCTTCAGAAGTCGATAGAACTGTCTTTGTTTTGACAAGGAACTTGATGAGGTCATCACCTTTAGCGGCCTCTGCCTCTGGCATGTCATCAGGAGTCCCCTTCTCTGTGAAGACTTTTGTAAATTCTTCTTCTGCTTTATCAGCTTCTTTTGTTGAGTGGTACATTGTCACGATCTCTTTTGCGAGTCGGACTTTGGCATCTCTTGGGGCTCCTTTGAGGATGGACTTGATCTCACTTTCCTCTATGTCTGTACAACATTCGAAGTATACAGGCATGAGATCATCGTTTATCGACATAAGTGCTCCAAACATATCGTTTGGTTTGTCGTCGAGATACACACAGTTCTCGTAGGATTTACTCATTTTACGCCCGTCGGTTCCCTCTATGAGTGGTGTTGTTAGGACGAACTTCTCACGCTTGCCCATATTCTTCTGCAGAGTTCTTCCAACTAACATATTAAATTCTTGGTCTGTCCCACCAATTTCACAGTCAACATCTAAGTGCAGTGAATCGTACCCAACAAGTAATGGATACATAAACTCATGCATAGCGATTGGTTGATCATTTGCAATGCGTTCTTTAAACATCGCTCTTTGAGACATTTGTTGGTATGTGAAATTTGAGCTTATCTTTGCAAGATCTTCAAATCCTAATTTTTCAAGCCATTCGTGGTTATAGCATACTTCGACTTTTGAAAAGTCTATCACTTTCTCAGCTTGCTTCTTGTACGTCTTAAAATTTTCTTCAACTCCCTTTCGTGTTAGAGGCTGGCGCATGGATTCCTTACCTGTAGGATCTCCTATCATTGCTGTGAAACTTCCAATAAGTAATATGGCTTTATGCCCTGCATCTGCGAAAGCTTGTAATTTTCTCATTGAAATAGAGTGTCCTAGGTGAATGCGTGAACCTGTTGGGTCTATTCCCCAGTAGACTCTTAGCTTCTTTCCACCAGAAAGTTTCTTCTCTGCTAGATCTGCAGGGATCACTTTTGCGACGCCACGTGTGAGGAGGTCCTTATTATCCATATATTTAGTCTACAGGTATTCGTTATCCCTGAGAATATAATCTATAGTTACTCCATGATCTCCAAATGGACTACAACAGAGCTACAAAGACTCGATGCTTTTATTGCTCAGAATTCTCCTGACCTGAGCAGAAGTCGCATCCAAAAGCTTATCGCACTTGGTGGTGTAGAGGTAAACGGAGAAGAGGTTGTGAAGTCATCCCACAAACTTCATGTTGGCGATAGTGTTTCTCTCGATCTCGATGTGCAGTCCGTCGTCGATGTCAGTATCACTCCTGTGGATATTCAATTAGAGATTTTGTATGAAGATCGTGATTGTATGGTCATCAATAAGCCTGCTGGGTATGCGGTTCATCCAGGTTCTGGTATGGCTGCTGACGAGACCACTATTTTGCATGGCGTTTCATTTCTCTTCGCTGCACATTCTATTCCATTTAACGAAAGTTCTATACTCGTCCACCGACTCGATAAAGACACGACAGGATGTTTGCTGATTGCCAAATCTGAGAAAGCACACACAGATCTACAGAAACAATTTGCGCAGCGTGATGTGTCGAAGAAGTACCTTGCTATAGTTGCTGGGACTCCAGACCCTGCTACAGCTATTATAGATGCTCCCATAGGACGAAATCTTACAGACAGGACAAAGATGTCTGTCATGCGTACAAGCATCAGTCGTGAAGCTAAGACTTCGTATGAGACTATCGATAGTTGTGGTAAATGCTCTCTTCTCTGCTGTGACCTCTACACAGGTAGAACGCACCAGGTGCGTGTGCATCTTTCTTCCATTGGGTATCCTATCTTAGGTGATACTACATATGCTTCTCCTTCTAGCGGTGAATTGTCTAAAAAATTAGACATTTCATCTTTGTGTCTCCATGCATGGAAACTTACTTTCGTTTCCTTGAAGGAGATGAAGGACATCGTTGTGGAGTGTGAGCCACCTGAAGCATTTACTGCAGCGTTGACAGCTGCAGCATTGGAAATGAGTACTACATAGTACAAATGTCACTCTTAGCCTAGCACCTTACTCTCTTGCCAGCCGCCTTGTTTGAAAGAGGGCATGAGATAGTTGGCTCATCCAGTCCATGAGTGCCAAGTGACCCGCTGGTCAGCTTGGTCGAAGTGTGAACAGTAATGAAAAGCAAGAATGTCCCGAGTGAGGCTCGGCTGGCAGCGTTTTTTGGTCCACTTTTTCGCGTAAAAAAGATGGAATGTAGTTTGGGATAAAAGACAGAAATGGCACATCTGCTATCTTCATCAAAACATTTGGAATTCTCCTCGAACCCTCCCCTAGTCCCCTCCCTAAAGGGAGGGTGCCCTGCATAGGAGTACGAGAAAGCAAGGGGAATACATTTAACTATACATTGCTAGGTTACGCTTATTCCCTAACTTCTCCCTGCTCTGTAGATCACTGTGTATCTTGTTTTGTCTAATACTCTTCCATCTCCATCTCTAGCGATAATCTCATAGAGGTTCTGCCCTCGACTCAGCGTTCCAAGTTGGCTATCTGCGATATAGTTCCAGAAGTCTTTTCCAGACTCGTAGAGTCGTAGTCTGTAGCCATTTACCCAGACGCTCTCTGTAGCAGTACTTGTATGACCTTCTATTAACAACGAAGACCCTGTAGCGGTGTGCTTACTTCCAGCCGTCGGAGCGAATATACTAAGGGATCCGGGTTGAATGGGGTCATTGTTGAGTATGATCATCTCTGATGACGAAGTTGATAGTGTTGTAATCTCAACTGAACTATTACTTTTTCCATCTGTTGTTTCTACAAGTCCTTCTGTGCCTTCTTCGATGAGTATTGTGATACTGGCAACATCACTCTTGTAACCCCCCTCGTTGAATGCATAGACGTTGTAGGTATTTCTTCCTGGGTTTAGATTATCGATATTGGTACTAGCGAGATAAGACCACGTTTCATCACCAGGTGAGAATAGTTGTAACCTGTAGTCATTGACCATTACGCTTGTTGTACCTTCTGCTACCGTACCTTCTATGGTAAATCTACTTCGGAGTGTTCTGTATGTATCACCATTTTTTGCAGGACTTAAGATAGTAGGTGCTTCTGGTGGCTCTCTATCGCGTTTGATTTGACGACGTACTTCAGACAGTAGGTCTCCTCCTTCATCTAGAGCTGCAATGATGATTTCCACTTCATCTTGTTCTGGTAATGCAAGTTCTAGGCTAAATGTTCCTTTCTCTTCATTCTTCTCTGCTGTGTATCCATTTATGCGAACTCTATTGACTGCCTTGGAAATGCTACCTTCTACGACTATCACACTTTTTTGCACAGTGATGTCATTGTCTGGACTTGAAACGATAAGTGCTTCATTTCCTGTGTTTTCTGCAACTGTTGATTCTGATCCTTCTTTTATGTTTGTAACTCTTCGGACCTTTCTGCTGGTTGCAACAAAGTCAGACTTAAGTGCGAGTGGGTCTAGGGGGGAGCGATACTTGTACAAGTCTTCACCATTTTGTATTTCATTTGGCATCGTAAATTGTTGCCCCTCACCGACGATGATGGGTATAACGCCATCTTTGTGGTTGACTGTTACGCCTATGCCATCTGCTGCAAAGACAATGAGAGATCGTGATCGAACAATGCCTTCACTGCGGGATGGTACTGTCGCTTTCAAGACAGGAGTTTCTATAGATCGAATAATCGATCCACTATATGACTGTGCTGTCGGAGTTGAAAACCAAAGCGCCCCCTGAGTAACACGTATGCTGATTTGTGATTGTGTCTGGCCAATGAAACTTTCTTCAATAGTAATTTCAGATAACTCGTCTAGTCTACCAAACGATCCATCGAAGAATTGCATTTGTGCATTTCCTCCAGCTCCAGTAGTAACAGTATCTCCGGGAAATAACTTCTGGTCATCTTCTGCTTTCTTGAATTCACTTCCTTCTATACTTACTTGCACAGATCCCCCACCTTCTACTATTAATGTTACAGCACTTCTTGCTATAGCATTGCCTACGCCGAAGAGTTTCAAAACCCAGCTACCAAGAAAGAAAAGTATGGCGATGATGATGACTATCCCTATGATGGGTTGCAACACATTTGGTTGTCTTTCATATCTATGCCCATGGCGTCTTGGGATTCGCTTTCGCATGAAACGAAGGAAGGTCTACCATCATAGGAAATACTCTTCCTATAACGCAAGGGTTATGGACCATTTTGGTACTCAGCTTACTCTGCATTCCTATCCATTATTTTCTCGGGTTCGTATTTATTCAAAAGGATTGTTGGACTATTGGAATACTGGAATATTAGGAATTGAACAATATTATCATAGTCTATTATCCTATTTTCTGTATTTCATTACAGCAATATTCTGATTAGGTCGTCACTCTCTTTACTTCAGACTGTGTTGTAATCTTCTTTTCTACAAACTTCGCACCCCAGTCTGCCATGGTCATGTACCCAAGCTCTTTAGCCTGCTTCTCTATAGTTGAAGCAGTTTCATTCAGTAGTATTAATTCTCGAATTTCAGGAGTTATTACAAGGAGCTCAGGAACTGCCTTCACACCGTTGTATGTATTGTGGTCCGCAGGATCACAGTTTGCGCCATCAACTTTGCATTCATCTGTAATTGTTCGCACGAGTCTCTGTGCTAGTATTGCTCTTATCGAAGGTGCAAATGTATAGGGACTTACTCCCATAGAGAGAAATCGTGGGATGGCTTCTATAGCGGAGTTTGTGTGTAGTGTACTTAACACAAGGTGGCCAGTGAGCGCTGCATCGATAGCAGTCTGAGCTGTTTCCATGTCTCGGATCTCACCAACGAGGATGATGTCTGGGTCATGACGTAGTATAGAACGTAGTCCACTAGAGAAGTCGTAGTCGTGGTCGTGGTCTATCTGGCTTTGAACGATACCTGCAAGCTCGTATTCAATTGGGTTTTCCAATGTGATGATGTTGCGCTCTTTTCCTACCATCGTATTTAGTAAAGAGTACAGCGTTGTTGTCTTACCAGATCCTGTAGGACCTGTAACGAGAATCAATCCATTTGGCAGCTTCATCAACTCTGAAAGTGATTCGTGAATCATGCTTGGAAATCCGAGTTCTTCCAGAGGGACGATACCCTTATTTGGATCGAGCAATCGGAGTGTATATGTCTCTCCAAATCGTGATGGAATGCTCGCCACACGAACGTTGACTGTTCGCCCTGGAGCTTCAAACGTATATTGACCGTCTTGTGGGATGTTTGTAACGTTTAGTTTGAGTTTAGATTTGAATTTTACACGACGTATTAAGTCTATGTACGCTTCTGTTCCTAGTTTTGAAAGCAGCATAAGAACACCATGTAAACGTATCTCTAGTCTAACAAAGTCCTTCTCTGGTGAGGTGTGAATATCGGACACTCCTTTCTCTACACTATATTGTTCCAGCGCATCAAGTAGATGAGTACCGTCTAGTGTATCCCATTGTAGGGTGTCCCAATCTCTGGCAGGAGTCTCGTTCATTCATCTTATTTTACCACAAATCGACCCCTTTGTTAATGGCTTTGCTGCACTCTATCACACGCTCACCTGACGATTGGTCTACAATCTCATCCTCTATGCTTGCACAATATTCTCAGATATCGGAAACACAGCGCAAGCGTTCTATTGCTCAACGGCTATGGATAGTCCATGGAGCCTTACTCTTTTGTGCTTTGATCATTGTTGCACGCCTTCTTGAGTTGCAAGTTATTAAAGGAGAGGAGTATCACGCTCAGGCACAAGCTCAGCATTTTGGGGGGGTAGTGCTTCCTGCGAAACGCGGAGAGATATTGAGCCGAAACAGTAAAACATTTGAAACAAGCATCTTAGCGACGAACACCACACTGGATATGGTATATGTAGATCCTCTAATAACAGAGTCTCCATCTATTATTGCTCAGGAGTTATCGGAAATATTGCTAACGAAAGAATTCCATGAATTTTGTGCTAGTGGTCATTCAGATTGCCCGCGTGAATTTGTAGAATTTTACTCAGGTGCATTTGACCCTATTCAAAGACTTAATGCTCTTTATACAGGTGCTCTACTAGAGCCTATCCCAGAAAATTTGCCAGCTATCTCTGCTAGTGAGATCCCAGACCTTGAAAGTGTGCGTCGGTCTTTTGCTCGCAATATTGAGGATCGCATTTCCGAAAAACGCGTGACATTTGTTCCCTTAAGCTATGGTGCGACTAAAGCACAGATGACTGAGGTTGCTGATCTTTCTATTCCTGGAGTGACTGTTGCTTTTAGCACACAGCTCATTTACGCAAATCCTGAACAGATTGACCAGTCTCACATCGCAACTATTTCTCGTCGCTTGAGTGTTCCACTTGAAGCAGATGCAGATGTTATTCGTCGATTACTGCGCACTCGTTCATTGCGTTATGTTCCTATCATGCGACAGCTTCCCCCTCTACTATCTTCTCGTCTCCGTGAACGTAAAAGTGAATCAGCTGCATCCACAGCAGACCGTCGTAAACGATCTGCAACGTCTGAAGAGGCTCAGGCAATCATCGATCCACTCTGGAGTATCGCTCTCATACCAGAGCATTGGCGTTTTTACCCCGATGAAACTGTTGCCTCTCATGTCATAGGATTCCTGAATACAACACAGGAAGCACAGTATGGTATTGAGCGTACGTTTGACCCTCAGCTTCGTGGCCAAGAAGGTCTCATCCGAACTCTTAGTGACCCATCTGGTGGTCAGATCCTTACCGCTGAGCAAAGAGTGATAGACCCACGAGATGGCGATAGCGTCATCTTGACTATCGATCGTTACATCCAGCGAGAGGTAGAACGTCTCATGCAAGATGCTGTAGAGCGATTTAACGCAGACAGTGGTCAGGCTATTGTCATGGAGCCTGATACTGGACGTATTCTTGCGATGGTCAACGCGCCTCTGTTTAATAGTAATAACTATGGTACTGTGTATGAGTATGCTCCTGTCTATCTAGACTCTCCGAGCCAAAAGGAGATCGTTGTTGAGCTCTACCATCCTAAGACTCGAGAATTTATCTTACGTGCGTATTGGGGTGACCTCTTCACAGAGGCTGGCCGTAAAATCATCAGTGTGGAGAAGCAACAGAAAATTACTGCAGTTGAAATACTGTATAACCTTAAAGATGTCGTTCGGTACTATATGTATATAGGAGAAAATAGCCGACGGGAGATTTTCCCTACAAACCGTGCAGACATCTGGCTGAAGTATAAAAACAACATCGGTGTCGGTGCGTACTTGAACAGAACTATTCAAGAGATCTATGAACCAGGGTCTGTAATGAAACCCATCACTATGGCTATCGCTCTTGACCAAGGAGAAGTCACCCCAACAGACACGTATCTTGACGAAGAACCAGTAGAGGTAGATGAATTCACTATTCGTAATGTGTTAAACAGGTACTTCGGCTTAGTCACGATGACGAACTGCCTTGAGCAGTCCATCAATACGTGTATGACGACAGTCTCTGGAAAACTTGGACGGAAACTCTTTCACCGTATGCTAGAGAGATTTGGCTTTAGCAACATCACCGGTATTGAGTTAGAGGATGAGCTCCCTGGTGAGATGCTCCCGTGGAGAAATTGGAGTAATGCTCTTCTTGCAACGTCTGCGTATGGCCAAGGAATATCTGCGACTCCCCTTCAGGTGATTACAGCGTTTTCTGCACTTGCAAATGGTGGACGTCTTATGCGTCCGATGATTATCGATAGTATTCTCAAGGGGGATGGAACAGTAGAACGTTCGAAGCCACACATTGTCGATCAAGTCATCACAACAGAAACGTCGGAAACTATCTCTGCTATGCTTGTGAGTTCAGTCGACAATGGTGTAGCGCGACCTGCTAAGGTACAAGGGTATAAGATTGCTGGTAAGACAGGAACAAGTCAGATCGCAGGACCAGGGGGGCAGTATGAGTATGGTACAGGAGCAAACATCACCTCGTTTGTGGGCTATGCTCCCATTCATAACCCTGAGTTCATCATTCTTGTAAAGTTCGATAGGCCTCGTGGCGATAGGTATGAGTATGGATCTCAAACTGCGGCTCCTATCTTTAAAGAGATCGCAGCGTTCTTGTTTAAGTATTATGGAATACCGCCTGATGACAACGGCTAAATCCCAAATTACAAGCACCAAATCCCAATACTTGTGTTAGTTTGGGATTTGGGATTTGGTTTTTTGGGATTTCATAGGTTGTAGTATTTGACTACTACGTAAATGAATCATATCATCACACGTAGTTTTGGATCATTCACAGCAGCGGAATATGTATATGTATACCTACAATTCATTGTAGGCCTAACTTTTTAGGAGATTCTGTCTCTTATGAGGTTGGGCTTATAATGTGCCCTATGTAAAACCATCAACCGCCCGGTTGACTTCTTTGAAAATAGGTATTCATAAATTGGCCAAGATTACGTCGGCCTAACACATTCCACACTGCAATGTGAAAATACCGGGACTCAAGAAGAGCTGAACATGTGCGCCGCACATGACTCAGCTCTTCATCCTATCTGAAATAGTCCATTGTCTGAACCAAGATTTTCTTGATTTGAAAGATTAACGTGATTATGTATTTTGCCTCCTGCCTATCCATTAAATCCTTTAATTAAGGTTCAGATAATTGGTGATGCTTTATCTATGTTTCTTTCACCCAAAATACACAAATTACCCTTCTTACCCAAGATACCTATTTCACTGTGACGCTTTTGGCTAAGTTTCTAGGCATATCGGGGTCCTTCCCTCTTTTGACGGCAAGATAGTATGCGAGGACTTGTATCGGAATGATGTTGATGAGTGCTTGAGCATTTCCCACATCTGGTACTTTGAGCCATTCATCAAAAGCCTCGTTGTTTTCTGGCGCTACACCTATAGTCATGGCTCCTCGTGACTTTATTTCTATGGTATTGGAGATGATGTCTGTGGTTACTTCGTCGTTTCCTACAAGAGCGATGCATGGTGTCCCCTCCTCGATCAACGCAATGGGTCCGTGCTTGAGCTCTCCGCCAGCGAAACCTTCTGCATGGATGTAACTGACCTCTTGGATCTTGATCGCGCTCTCGAGTGCCATAGGGTAGTTCCAGCTTTTTCCTATGATGTATAGGTCTTCTTTGTCTTGAATCATTTCCGCAAGCTTCTCTATACGCTCGACGTATCGAGGGTTGAGGAGCTCAGTGATCTGTCCTGCAGACTCGAGGAGTAGAGTTTTTCCTTCGTGAAGTTGGTTCTTCATTGCATAGGCGATCATCATGAGCACCGCCATCTGTCCTGTGAGAGCTTTGGTAGACGCTACTGCTCGTTCTGGTCCTGCGTTTATGAGGAGAGTGTAGTCTGCCTCTCTGTCGATGCTTGATCCTTCGACGTTCACGATAGCGAGAACTTTAGCTCCTTTGGACTTGGCGACTTTCATTGCTTCGAGTACATCTGCTGTTTCACCACTTTGACTTACAGCTATCATTAAGCTCTCTGGCTGGAGGAAGTGGTGGTAGACTTTGAATTCTGATGCAGGAGCAAAGTTGATGTGGTGCTCTGCGATAACAGAGAAGAAGTACTCAGCAGCCATGCAAGCCTTGCCTGCTGTACCGCATCCTACAAGGAATGTTCCTTTTGCATCGGTGATTGCTTTTGCAATAGTTTTGATCTGCTCTTCATCTTGGTTTACAGCTCTGGCGATACTTTCTTTCTGGTCCATGATCTCCTTCAGCATGAAGTGCGCGAATTCTCCTTTGTGTGCCTGTTCTACAGACCATGTTATCTCTACCTCACGCTTTGGTCGCTCTTCTCCTGATGCTATATCTGTAAAGAGTATAGACTTGCCATCACAGACAACCATCTCTCCATCATCGAGGTATTGCACTGTTTTCGTGTGCTCGGCAAATGCAGGAATGTCAGAAGCGATAAAGTACCCTCCTTTTGTCTTGTTTACTCCGACAATAAGTGGTGAGCCTGTTCTTGCTGCAACGATAGTTTCGGATGTCGTGTTCATAGCAAGAAGTGCATAGCGACCATCAAACATCTTACATGCGTTTCGTACAGCATGAGCGAAGTCATCTGTGGATTTCATCTCTTCTTCTATGAGGTGTGGGATGATCTCCGTATCTGTTTCAGATTTGAACGTGTGCCCTTTGGTTATTAGGTCATCTCGTAGCTCCTGATAGTTCTCAATGATTCCATTGTGCACGACAGCGATTGTGCCGTCTCCACTCATATGCGGATGAGCGTTGACTGATGTGACACCTCCGTGAGTGGCCCACCTCGTATGAGCGATAGCGAGTGAGGATGTACTACAAAAAATACTACTATCTACTCCACTGATCTTTCCTGTGTCTTTTTGAATCTTGATGGCACCATCTTGCTTACATGCAACACCCCAAGAGTCGTACCCTCTGTATTCCAGATGTTTTATACCATCGCTGACGATTTTGCCTGCATCGGTACGTGGTCCGACATATCCAGATATTCCACACATGATAGGTAGTTAACTTGAATTTCGTTATTTAGTCAATACAAGGTAAAATTCCAAATCGCAAATGTCAAATGCCAAATTTACTATAATCAATGCCCTTTCTCCGTACGGTACTATTAGAGCCTTTTTGTTATTTGAGTTTTGGAATTTGGAATTTTCTCCATATTTCATTGCGAATCTTTCATTAGCAGCGTAAAGTATTGCGGATTTATGCCACTCATTAAGTCAGCTATCAAACGGGCAAGACAAAATACGGTTCGCCGAGCAAGGCGTCAGCCGTTCAATTCTCATATGAAGTCGATGATGAAAAAGATTACAGATCTTGCAAAAGATGGAAATACTGCAGAGGCCATCAAATTACTACCAACTGTCTACAAATCTATCGATACTGCAGCTAAGAAGTCTATTATCCATAAATCTACTGCAGCGCGTAAGAAATCAAAGATGGCGAAACTTGTTGCAGTCAAATAATTATTCTATATGAGCAATATGCTTGCTCTAGATATTGGCTCCAGACGTACTGGAGTTGCTTTTTGTAGTGATCAAACAGGTGTCGCTGTTAGTCTTGAAACTTTGCAACACTCTTCTATTGATGATCTTTCTGAGCAAGTATTGGCTTTGTGTAGTGCTAGAGACGTTTCTATGGTCATTTGTGGCCTCCCTTTGCTCCCTGGTGGCGAAGAGGGCTCGCAAGCAGCATACGTTCGACTTTTTACAGATATATTGGAAGATAGTGGTCTTGCAGTGGACTATTTAGATGAGCGCTATACATCGAATGCTCACAGATCAGTAGATAAAGACGCTTCTGCAGCATGCAAGCTTATTTTGACATATCAGGAAAGAAATTCATAAAGTATTGACAAATTCTCAAAGTGCTTTAAAATAAATCCCTTTGCTCTTTTGACAACTACGTTTTACTTAAATAACTTAAAAGCTTTTAAGCAGATTGTGTCTACCGAAACCGTGCTTAGAACTTCCATTTATGTCAATATTTTGGTAAAACAAGAGTTGTCCCTTTCCTTGCCCTTATGAGTGATCCATCTTCCCAGACTACAGCAGTGCAGCAAAAGCCTGTAAATAAGCAGCTAACCGTCAATCTTGACGAGTTGCTTAATAGTTTGTTCCTTGTATTGACTGAAAAAGAAGCAACAGTGGTTAAGCGCCGCTTTGCACTCCAAGGTCATCAAAAACAAACATTGGAGAAGATTGGCAAGCACTTTAATGTAACAAGGGAGCGTATACGTCAAATTGAGAGCATTGCCCTAGGCAAGCTTCGCAGAACTGTACGTACAACACTTCTCGACGAAGTAAATGATGTCGCTAAGATTGCTTTGCAGGCACATGGCGGTGTTTGTACTGAGGATATCCTTGTTTCAGAGGTTCTTACCATGATCAAGGGGAGTAACGAAATGGATGGCTCTGTATTGCGCCTTTCCTTTTCTATCGATAATGAGCTTCATAACGGGACACGCAGCAATACATTTCGACCATTCTGGAGACTTGATTCTCTTTCTATGGACGATGCTTCTCTCATTATGAACAATATGGTAAAGATCTTAAAAAAGAGAAAATCTTGTATGCGTGAAGATGAGATCGTTTCTGCTATTCAAGCTCTAAACCTCTTTGACAATCGCACACCAAGCAAGGAGCTTATTGTAAGCTGTCTTAGTGTCGACGAGCGTCTACGAGAGATCTCTGAAGGTTGGGGTTTGACAGACTGGCGCTTCGTTCGCCCTCGGTCTATTCGAGATAAGGTAGAGATCATTTTAAAGAAAACTGGTGAACCACTTCATTTTATGGAGATTGCAAACCATATCCGTGAGGCAGACTTTGATCACAAAAACGTTACTGTCCAAGCTGTACACAACGAACTTATTCGCTATCCACAGTTTGTTCTTGTTGGTCGTGGCCTCTATGCATTAAAAGATTGGGGTTACGAGTCTGGCACTGTCGCAGATGTTATCGAACGCATACTTATTGAAAAAGGACCACTTTCAAAGAAAGAGATCATCGCTGAGGTTGCTAGGCAGCGTACAGTGAAGATTGGAACTATTTCTCTGAATCTTCAGAAGATGCCGTACTTCAAGCGTGTTGGTCGAGCTGTTTACGCCTTCGATGAGTCATTGAAGTAATTTCCTTTTCTATGAAAAGACTTTTGCTCTGTTTTTTGGCAGTTACTCTTACTTCATGCCAGGATCCTAAAATTCCTATTCCCCTTCCTGAGGGTGAGCAGACTATTCAGGGTATCTTACACCCAGCTGAACTTTCTATTGTTCGCCGAGGAACACATGTACTAGTAATAGACGGCACAGAGCAGTATTTTGTAGAGAGTGCTGTGGTAAATCTTCGTGGTTACGAGTTGAAACTCGTTACACTTCGTGGATTTCTCGAACCTAATCTTGACCTCGATGCTTATCCCCTTCTTGTAGTTAATAGTGTTGTCGACGTGGAGTCCACTTCTCGAGAGTGGTATGTTGGTTTCCTTGATCTATCTATTACGACGCCTTTGTCATGGACTCAGTCGATTGCAAGTGGGACAGTTCACTTCTTTATTAAGGAGTTTTCTAACAACCCAGTCCTCACACTATCTCAAGAAGCGGGTACTGTTCTTCCTGTAGGCACATCTATAGTTGTAGATGGACTTCCAGCTGTTCGTATAACAGATGAGCGTATGGGTAGCCAAACGATAACTGTTAGGCGCGATGATAAACTTTTAACGATACTTTTCTCTCCTCGAGAAGGTATGGACATCGTGAAGGTAAAGACTGATTGGATAGCAGTTTTACAATCTATTGACTTAACAGAATCCTCTCGAAGTTCATCTCCTTCGACATCTTCTGGCGCAGTTATTGGCAAACCTTGTGGTGGTTCCGCTGGGATTTTATGCGCAGTTGGATTCTTCTGTCAGATTACTGATCTCAAAGAAAACATAGGAATGTGTATGAAATTATAGGTGTACGAAGATACACCACAATATTCTGATCCTCTTGCAAGGTTGAAAATTTGCATGCATTCGATGATTGAAATAGGGTAGGTGCACATTCGAACACCATTAGGTTCATTCGACATTTCCTTACCTCCCTTCCCCAAGTATCATGACTAAGCAATCCAATCCTCCCCCTACTATCATGACAGCAAATCCTTCACCTCAGTCTTCAAAGACTGCTGGCAAAGCTACTAATCCGAAAGATGACGCAATCGCTAGTGCACTTTTACAAATAGAAAAGCAATACGGCGTAGGTGCCGTCATGAAAATGAATGAAAATGCGAATAAGAATATCATGCGTTTTCCTTCTGGATCTCTCTCTCTTGACCTTGCTCTTGGAGGTGGTATGCCATCTGGTCGAATCATTGAAATATATGGTCCTGAGTCGTCAGGAAAAACGACACTATCTTTGCACTCAGTTGCAGAAGTGCAAAAGGCGGGTGGTCGCACAGCGTTTATAGATGCTGAGCATGCTCTAGATATTCAATATGCTAAAAAGATCGGAGTAGATATAGATTCTCTTCTAGTATCACAGCCTGATTGTGGTGAGGAAGCCTTAGAAATTTGTGAAACACTTATACGGAGTGGCGCTATAGATCTTATTGTGATCGACTCTGTAGCTGCACTTACTCCTCGAGCAGAGATTGATGGCATGATGGGAGATAGCCACATGGGTTTACAAGCACGTCTTATGAGCCAGGCTCTACGAAAGTTGACAGCGATAGTTTCGAAGACAAATTGTTCTGTGATCTTCATTAATCAAATTCGTATGAAGATTGGTGTCATGTTTGGTAGTCCTGAGACAACATCCGGTGGACAAGCCTTGAAATTCTACTCTTCTGTTCGTTTAGATGTTCGTAGAATCGATAAAATTCTAGAAAAGGGTGAGGGCACACAGGATATAGTTGGAAATAGAACACGCGTAAAAGTAGTGAAAAATAAAGTTGCTCCTCCTTTCCGACAGGCAGAGTTTGATATTCTGTACTCTAAAGGTATTAGCAAGGAGGGAGATATATTGGATCTTGGTGTGCAGTACGGTGTTTTGGAAAAAAGCGGTGCGTATTACAAGCTCCAGGAAGAGACGATTGGTCAGGGTAAGGAGCAAGCACGACAATTCCTTATCGATAACCCAAAGATTACTTCAAAACTAGAGAAAGACATTCGAAAGGCGGCAGGTTTGTAGCATCGCAGTATTTTGCAATCGGGGTCTAGTTCACCTATCTAGGGTGGGAAGGGGGACCTCGATTGAATACTGATACAAATTAGTGTGATACTTCCACAAGTTTTCCACATTATCATAACACCAGTCTTCTAAAGCTACACAAACTATCCACAGTGACATAGGAATACAAACAAGGCATATATCGCAATGAGGATTCATTGAATAGTATTACAACTAGCAGCACAATGTCTCTCCTCTATGAGTTCTTCACCAAAGCAATCATCGGTTACACTCACACAACCACATTCAACTGATGCAGAAAAAACAGTTCTTGGTGCATTGCTTATGGATCCAGATGCGATCATCAAAGTTTCTGATTTCCTTACAGTCGATGACTTTTATGATCCTACTTATAGAATGATTTATAAAGCTATATTTGATCTCTATCAAGATCATGAGGTTGTCGATTTTGTAACAGTAAGTAATAAGCTTAGTAGTAATGATAAATTTGACACACTTGGTGGCAGCTCTTTTCTTGCGAATCTTGCATCGGATGTTCCAACTTCATCCCACGTGTATCAGTATGGCCAGATTGTAAAAACAAAAGCTATTCTACGACGCATTATCGAAGCTGGAGAACGCATTAAGGGTTTAGGTTTTGAAGAAGATAGGGCTATTGCTGAGCTGCTTGATGATGCAGAGAAAACAGTCTTTCAAATTTCAAATACATTTCTAAAGGACAAGTTTGTTCATATCCGAGAAATTTTGGAAATGCGATATGAGAGATTTGCAGAAATGCATGAATCAGATGATGACGAAGCTGTTAAAGGAGTTCCAACAGGTTTCAATGCATTGGATCAGAAGCTATCTGGATTTCAGCCTAGTGATCTCATCATTATTGCCGCACGACCTTCTATGGGTAAGACTGCTCTCGCTCTAAATATCGCACAAAATGCTGCTATTCGTTTCGGGAAAAGTGTTGGCGTCTTTTCACTAGAGATGAGCAAAGAACAACTTGTAGATCGTATGTTTGCATCCATGCTAGGTGTGGACTCTTGGAAACTTCAACGAGGAAAGCTTGATGATAGCGACTTTCAGAATATGGGCCCTATTATGGATGAGCTTAGTAAGTCAAACATTTTTATCGATGACTCTGTAGCCTCTTCTTTACCAGAGCTCCGAGCAAAAGCAAGACGACTTCAGATGGAACATGGTTTGGATATGATCATTGTGGATTATATGCAACTCATGAGTACAGGCAATGCGAGTTATGCTGGTAATCGTGTTCAAGAGATTTCTGAAATTTCTCGTTCTTTAAAACAGCTTGGTCGTGAACTTCATATACCTATTGTTGCTTTGTCTCAGCTTTCTCGTGCTGTTGAAAGCCGCCCAGGGAATATTCCTCAGCTTTCAGATCTCCGTGAATCTGGTTCTATCGAGCAAGATGCTGATGTCGTGATGATGATGTATCGAGAGGATTATTATGAAGAAGACAGTGATAGACCTGGGCTAACAGATATTTACATTCGAAAGCATCGAAATGGACCTATTGGTCGTGTTGAACTTATGTTCCGAAAAGAACAAATCCGTTTCTATGATGTCGACAAAGCTCATAGCTAGACTAGTAATTCCTTTTGCTTGTCTTTACAATATGTCTCCATGGTTGAGTTTATGCCACCACGTCCAGAAATATCCTTAATCGCAATTGTCGGTTATGCATTTTTTGCTTTTCTTATTGGGCTAGCTGCCACTCCTTCCTTTGTTCGTTTCTTACGTAAAAACAGAATCGGTAAACAATTGCGAGTAGAATCTGTAGATGGTCGTGGTGCCTCTATTTTCCGTAAGTATCATAAGGACAAATACGGAACGCCAACTATGGGAGGCATACTTATCTGGTTATCAATAGTAGTTACTGTTCTCTTTTCAAGATCTTTATCTTTCTACGGAGCTGTTGACCATTCAATCTTACAACGTGGTGAAGTGTATCTTCCCCTTTTAACTCTTGTTTTTTTAGGCTTGCTTGGCGCTATCGATGACTATATCAATGTTTCAATTTCCAATAAAAAAGGTGGGCTAAATGTTTTTCCTAAAGTCATAGTTCTTCTTCTTTTTTCTACGATTGGTTCTTGGTGGTTTATCTCTAAGCTTGGTATTTCACAAATCCACGTTCCTTTTGTGGGCTCGTATGATCTAGGATTTTGGTATATACCTGTTTTCTTCTTTATCGTTATAGGAACTGCTAATGCTGTGAATGTTACAGATGGTCTTGATGGTCTTGCAGCAGGTCTTCTTATTATTGCTTATACCTCATTGGCAATTGTCGCTTTTCTTAGCGGTTATACAGTTCTAGCATCGTTCTGTGCCGTTACTGCTGGAGCAATTGCTGCTTTTCTTTGGCACAATGTCCCCCCTGCACTCTTCTTTATGGGAGACACTGGTTCTTTAGCACTGGGTGGAACACTTGGTGTTATAGCTTTAATGACCGATAATATTATAGTTCTTCCTTTTATCGGATTTGTGTTTGTTATTGAGATGCTTTCAGTGATCATCCAACTTCTTAGTAAGAAGTTACGTGGCGGAAAGAAGGTATTTCTTGCTGCACCTATCCACCATCATTTTGAGGCTCTGGATTGGGGGGAAAGTAAGGTTACGATGCGATTATGGATCATTGGCTCATTCTTTGCTTTGATCGGTATATTTATAGGCATCGCTGGATAGTGAATCTTTTTACAAAAACCATAGTTTCATTTTGCACTTTCACCATTGCGTAACTACCATATCTACCAATGATAAGAGTCGCTATAAACGGCTATGGACGCATCGGACGCAATGTCCATAGACAGTTAATTGATCGTTTTTCAGATACTGTTGAGGTTGTTGGTATAAACGCTTCTACAGATGCTGAAATGCGTGCGTATTTGCTTCGATTTGATTCCCTTCATGGGAAGTTCCAAGGTGAATTGTCTGTTAAAGATGAGCATCACATCACCGTAAATGGCTTGGATGTTCGCGTTGTTCGCGAGCATGAGCCAAGCAACTGTCCATGGAAGGAACTCAAGGTTGATATTGTAGTAGAATCCACAGGTCACTTTACTAGTCGTGAGACAGCAAAAGGTCACTTAGATGCTGGGGCAAAGCGTGTCATTGTTACAGCTCCAATGAAGGACGACACTCCTACTTTTGTATTAGGAGTCAATGATGATCTTCTTACCGCAGATATGGACATCATTTCCAATGCTTCTTGTACGACAAACTGTATTGCTCCAGTTATAAAAATTATCGATGCTGCATTTGGTATTGAAAGCCTTCTTGTGAATTCAGTTCATGCATTTACTGCATCGCAGAATCTTTTAGACAATAAGCCAAAGGAAGGCCGAGACTTTCGCAGGACACGTGCAACAACTATGTCCATCATTCCTACAACAACAGGAGCAATTAAGGCATGCGGAAAGATCTTTCCTCATCTAGACGGTAAGCTCGATGGCATGTCTTTTCGCGTTCCTGTCCCTACAGTAAGTTGTGCATATATGGCTTTTACACTCTCTACTGCTACTACTGAAAAAAATGTACTCAAAGCTCTTGATGCTGCAGCAAAAGACCCAAAAATGAAAGACATCTTCTCAGTAAGCACTGAGGAATGCGTCTCTATTGACTTTCAAACGGATCCTCACTCTTCTATCGTAGATGAGACATTTATCAAAGTCGTCGATGGGACGGCATTGCAACTTCTTAGCTGGTATGACAATGAGTGGGGCTATGCCATGAGAGTTACCGAGCTTCTTTCGAAGGTTGGTGCTATGATGTCATAACACTTTTCCAATTTACTATGACGAACGCAGCCTGCCCTATCCCCGAACGTATATCTCTTAACTACCATTTGCTACATAAGGCAAAAGTTGTAGACGACTTGCGCCATATTATTGTAGATTTATCTCGTGCATGTAAGTACATCAGCTATGCCTTACAGACAACAGATGCAGGACTTAATGCCACAAGTAATTCTTTTGGGGAGGAACAACTGAAGCTCGATGTGCTTGCGGATGATATACTTCGTCAGTATCTCTGTGAAAGTGGTCTGACATCTTGCTATATCTCAGAAGAACAACAGGATGTCGTTGAACTTTCTTCAGATGCTCCTTATGCAGTCGTGTTTGACCCTCTTGATGGTAGTTCCCTTGTAGATGCAAACTTCTCTATTGGTACTATCATTGGTATATTTGGTAGTGCCCCTGTTGTAGGACAAACGCCACGAGATATGGTTGGCTCCCTTTATGCTCTTTATGGTCCTCGAACAATACTTGTTTATTCAACAGGTGATGGTGTCCATGAGTTTGTATTGAATGACGTTGGTGAGTTCGTTCTCTTGCGCGAATTTATAGGGATAGGAGATGATGCAAAAAACTATAGTCCAGGAAATCTTCGAGCTGTAACAGATAATGCTAAGTACCGAGAGGCTCTTAATCACTGGCTCGATAAAGAGATGACTCTTCGCTATTCCGGTTGTATGGTAGCTGACTTGCATCATATCCTCAGTAAAGGTCAGGGTATTTTTACCAATGTCGGTGGTAGTAAGTATCCAGAGGGCAAACTTCGACTTGTATTTGAATGTGGCCCATTTGCCTATCTTATAGATCAAGCAGGCGGCAAATCTTCCAATGGTATGCAATCTATACTAGACCTGAAGATTACAGATATCGATCAACGAACACCTCTCATCATTGGGTCTTCAAACGAAGTTGACCGCACTGTGAATGCACTATCTTTATAGGGTCTACTCCCAGTACGGTTGTTCCATAGATAAATCTATTGCTTTATTCAGATCGATATAGTTTTCTGTATCTCGTTCTTTTCCCTCTATTCTGTAGAGTTTTTTCATGGTTCTATACGTACCCCAAGGGTAGTAACGTGTTTTCTTTTTTCGAATATAACGACCTTTTGGCTTTTCTTCTTCATCATTTTCTTCGTGCTTTTCATCACGTTCATCGACCATCTCTAATGGCTCTACATTTCCATCTTTAGTCCAGTTTACAGCGGAAACTATTTGTTTCTTTTTTGGATTAACATATACAAGGTCTTCGTCGTTGTATGTAACAGTATCAGTCATTATGAACGGTGAGGACGATGTTGCTCGGCACTTGGAGGTGTCGGCGGTCTTGGTCTTTCAGTGTGTGCATCATTTTGGTGGAATAGATTCTGAACATCAATCTTTTTCTTATCTTGGTATTTTAGATATGCATACAGCGTAGCTACAAGACTACCGATTAGTGACACATACATTCCAAATCGTATTTCCATTCTTGTAAAGTCTAGTGTCGCATTTGCAATAACGGAGAGTGCAGCAAGGTTTAGTATAGTTGCTTGCAGTGTAGCGAAGTACCGTACACCATCTATAGATTTCTTTTGTATGAGGTTAGGTCCTCCTGTTAGGGGTAGAAAAGTACTCAGGAGAATAAATCCGTGCAGTAAAAAAATGGCTGCACCAAGGACTCCTGTATAGAAGCCAAATCCGTTGTACGCAACAGTATCTCCTCCAAGCCACTCTCCTCCTGCCCATGGGAGGAATACTCCAATCACGGCTATAGCTGAACCAATATTAAGAATTTGCTCTTCTAGGTCCATAGAGGAAACCATACGTGTAAGCTTTTTAGTCATATACACTAGATTACTCTAATTTGTACGAAAAACGTAACCTTCAATAGCTTTTTTTGTACTCACTACAAGGAGTTCTATATCCTCTTTGTATGAAGATTGTTATAGATGTTCGTGAGGCATGTCGTGTACATCGAGCTGGAAAGGGTCAGTGGACCTACGGTTTTGTATCTGAGCTACTTTCTAGGGGTCTAGACATTACTTTACTTTCAGACTCCCCTCTTCCTAAGGAGTGGAATTGTAATTTTCGTATATTGCGTTCTGGCTGGCGTTGGCATCTAGAAGCTCTTTCTTATATAAAAGAGCAATCCTTAGATCTTTATATAAGCCCAACTAGTTATATCTTACCTGCACTATTCCATTCAATTCCAACAGCCCTTGTTGTTCATGATATGATTGCATTTCGCCGTGAGCCACACGATAAGAAGGCTTCTATCATAGAACGTTTCACACTTAAACGTGCATTGCGTTTCTCCTCGCATGTTTGCACTGTTAGTAAATCTACAGCGTTAGACTTGCATGATAGATACCCCTATCTTCCACATGGTAATCCAAATGTTATCTATGCAGGTCCTATGCACACATCGCCATCTATGAATGTATCAGACAAGCGCACTATTGTTTGCATTGGTACGATCTGTCCTCGTAAGAATCAGCACAGACTTGTGCAGGCATATAATCTCTTGCCTACAGATATACGGTCACAGTACATCTTAAATATCGTTGGTAACGATGGATGGCATTCATCTGCTACTCTTAGACTTATTGAGGAGTCAGAAGGTGTGACATGGTCTGGATATGCGTCTCAAAAAGAGTACGGTGCCCTTCTTTCTTCTTGCAGTGTTTTAGCACTTCCTTCTTTATACGAAGGTTTTGGTATGCAGATCCTTGATGCACTTCAGCGAGGAGTACCTATTCTTACTTCGGATTGTGGAAGTCTAGCTGAAGTTGTCGGAGATTCTGCAGTCTTGGTAGAGCCAATGTCCGTTGAAAGTATTGCACTGGGGCTTGAGAAGATTATCACCGATGACCTTCTTAGAGCACGTTTACAGACGACTGGCCCAGTTCAGGCAGCAAGATTCTCTTGGAAAAGGACCGTAGATAGCTTTTTAGACTGTATTAAAAGCTGATATACTTCACTCATGCTCATGTATAAACGTGTCGGGATAACAGTGAAGTCTGGCTTGGACTATAAGAATGAAGCTGTCACGAAGGTGATAGAAATTCTAAAATCTTTGGGTACAGAGATTCTTGTTGATGCGAGTCGTGTCGATGAATCGGGAACAGAATACCCATCATATCTTTCTGAAGATGATATAGACCTTTTAGTAGTCATTGGAGGAGATGGCACAATTCTAAGAGCTATCCGTGACCTAAAGACTTTTACGACTCCTATACTCAGTGTTAATCGAGGAACTGTAGGATTTCTTGCAGAAACAGAACTAGATGAGGCAAAGGAAATTCTTCCAATTCTCCTTTCTGAGGAGGGTGTTCTCGAGACACGTAGCATTCTCGATGTAAAAGCAATGAGGGGAACAGAAGTGATCTACTCTGGTTATGCATTGAATGAGGCCGTTGTAGCTCAGGGTACTATTGCAAGACTTGTAGACCTAAAGACTGAGGTAAACGGAGAAGATCTTACTACTTTTCATGCAGATGGTTTGATCATCGCGACACCTACAGGTTCTACTGCGTATTCTCTCGCTGCGGGTGGGCCCATCGTTCATCCAGCTCAGCTAGCGACTATTCTTACGCCTATAAACCCTCATAGTTTTAGCCAAAAACCAATAGTCTTACCATCTAGTGATGAGATTAAGGTTACTGTTCTCACAAAAGAGAATAAGTTTAAAGATGCAGAGGTTATCCTCACGCTCGATGGCCAAGTGTATGTTCCCCTAAAAAATGGTGATGTAATTCATGCGTCTGGATGCAAGACAACTGTACAGTTCCTTCGACGAAAGCAAGATACATTTTTTGGAACGTTGAGGACTAAGCTTAAATGGGGTGAGAGGCTGGAGAATTAATTATGCCGATTCAACAACGCTATGCAGTCTACTTAGTGAATTGTCATGCTGCATGGACTTAATATCGTAGTACGAAATAAACCCAGAAACTTCAGCATCAAGTGTAGTCATTACTTCACTATTAGTTCGTGCTGTTAAGACATTGCTGTTTTGATCTTGATCCTCATGCAATAAGCGAAGGGGTGCAATCCTGTTTAGACCTTTTCGAATACCTAATGCATATTCAGTATCACATTTATGAGTTGAAACAATCATGCAGTGTCTAAGCTTCCTAGCAGCAAATAAAATTAATGATCCAACCTCTGGTCCTACATGAGCAAGTCCATCGACAAATACAATGCTGTATTCAGCATCTCCATATGGTGATTCCTGTAAATAATTAAATCCTCCTCCTCTTCCTCCTTCATCTTCTGCTTTTGGCCATTTATGACCGTTAAATTTTGCAGTCAAGTGATGTTGTTTCAAAACTCTTTGAACTAAATTCACAAATCTCCTTCTATCTGGATCCATCTCTCCTATATCTCTCGGGCCTTTTCCATGTCTATCTGGATGAAAGTCAGTTCTTTCAAATACATTGAGAGTTACTGGGATATCTTTCATGTTTAATTATTACGCCACACACAGCCATTTGTCAATGCTTAACGATCATCTCTTCACGACCTTGCCCTGTTCCTATGAGTCCTACGGGTACTTTTGTTTGCTCTTCGATAAACTGGATGTACCCTTTTGCATTCTCTGGAAGGTCACTGTAGTTCGTCATACCAACTGTTGAAGACTGCCACCCTGGGAGTGTCTTTACTTTTCCGTCACCGATACCAACAGGAATCTCATGCAGGTCGTCTAAGACATCGAGCTTCGTAATGTTCCAGTGCGTGAAGCCATTAATTTGTGCTGAACGAATAAGGTCTGGGATATTCAGCCAGCCACAACGTCTTGGTCGACCTGTTGTAGCTCCGTATTCACCTCCTTTTTCGCGTAGTGCATTTCCGATTTCTCCTTCGAGTTCAGTTTCGAATGGACCGTCACCAACACGTGTGCAATATGCTTTTGCAACACCGATGCAACTTTTAAGAGCTGATGGAGGAAGGCCTAGTCCTTGCAGTGCCCCAGTAGCAGTTGTCGAACTACTTGTGACAAATGGATAGGTCCCATGGTCGATGTCTAGCATGCTTGCTTGTGCCCCTTCGACGATGATCGTTTTCCCACTACTGTGAAGTTCATGAATCAATGTAACTGTGTCTTTCACACAGCAGCCAATTGCATGATTTGCTGTCTCTAGATTTTCTATTTCCAGTGCAACATCTGTATGGATGCCAAAAACGCGGTCGTTACATTTCGCTTTCTTTTCAAGGATAGCGGTCATGTTTGTTCCTAGGCTTTCCATACGAACTCCACTGCGTACAGCTTTGTCTGTATATGCAGGACCGATTCCCCTCTTCGTTGTCCCAATTCCCTCACCTTCTTTTTTACGATCTTCTTCCATCGCAGCGTCTATATCTTTGTGAAAGTCGAACACAATATGTGCAGCATGTGAGATGTGCAGTCTTGGGATGATGTCTATGCCTGCAGTCTTAAGAGTTTCAATCTCTTCGAGGAGTGTTGGCAGATGTATGACCATTCCAGATCCAAGGATTACTGGTTTGTTTTCATGAAGACAACCAGACGGTAGTAAATGGAATACATGTTTCTGACCATTTACAACTATAGTATGTCCTGCATTTGCACCACCACATGCTCGTGCGATAACGTCAAAATGCTCTGTGAGGATATCTGTAACCTTCCCCTTCCCCTCATCTCCCCACTGCGCGCCAATGACCGCAATTACTTGACCGAGAGATTTGCTGAACGCTTTCACGTTTAGATTCTACCACCCGTTTTACTCCTTCGCGAGTAGTTTTTTAGCTTGTTCTGTACGACACTCTAGTATGATCCCCTGACAGTAGGGGTTCTCTTTCGCACTGCTACATATCTCTGATAGAAGATCTGCTCCATCTTCCCCGCTGAAAAGCGCAATATGCGGCTCATAGTTAAAGACGTCATCCATAGGCCTTTCTCCCGATGGTACATAGGGAGGATTTGTGATAATGAGAAAGGGTGAACATAGATCTAAAATCGGCTCTAATCTATCCCCTTCTTTAAATGTTATTCGGTCTGATACGTTATAGCTATGTGCATTCTTTTTTGCTATTTCTAATGCTTGAGGACTTATGTCTGTTGCGATGATGTGCATATCAGGAATTTCTAATGCTAGCGTAACCGCTATACATCCACTCCCTGTACATACATCAACTATCGTTTCGATTTTTTTCTCTCTCCACGCAATAGATTGTGATACGACTGCTGTGTCTACTTCTGTAGTTATAGTTGTTCTTTTTTGTAAAAATGTCTTTGTTGCCTCTATCAATCCCTCTGTTGAGGATCGTGGAATCAGTACATCGCTTGATACAGTAAATGATCTCCCAAAGAATTCTTGGCATCCAAGAATGTATGCAACAGGCTCACTATGCATTCTTCTTCGTATATACGATTCGAAAAGTGAAATTTGCTTTCCAGAGAGTTGGTACTCTTTGTGTGCACATACCCATGTTCTGTTTTTGCCAATAGATGCAGAAAGAAGTAGCTCTGTGTCTAATGCAGATAATGGTGAACTCTTCAGTGCCTTTATAATCTCCATGTATGTATTATGCACTATGTATGACTCATATTGGTATTGATTGTCGCTTTTCTGGCACACACTCTGGGCTTGGTCGTTACTCGCGAGAATTAGTAACACATCTTGTATCTATTTCTTCAGATACGTCTTATACACTTTTTGTGCGTAGTATCTCTGAGCCATGGCTTATTTTACTACCGGATTCAGTAAAGCTCGTTGAGGTTGATATACCCCATTACTCTCTGGCTGAGCAATTTTTACTATCTCGTTTCTATAAGAAAGCAGATATAGATATCTTGCTTTCTCCGCACTTCAACACTCCTTTTTTCTACCATGGTCCATTTGTCATTGTGATACATGATCTTATACTGCATAGGTATCCGAACAATGCCTCTTTTATAAAAAGATGTGCCTATAAAGTTCTTTTATATCGTGCTCTTCGTAGAGCTAAGAAAGTCATTGCTGTTAGTACATTCACTGCTACGGAGATCTCTCGTATGTATGGAAAACGCATAGCAAAAAAAGTTCAGGTAGTAGGAGAGGGGGTATCTGATGCTTTTGCTCCTGCTAGTAAGGAGCGTATATCTGAGACACTTTTACGACACAATCTTTCTTGCCCTTTCTTCCTCTATGTAGGGAATGCAAAGGAGCACAAAAACGTACAAAAGCTTATAGATGCCCATAAGAAATCTGGTACAAGTATTTCACTAGTTCTTGTTTCAAATCCTGCAAACCTTACCCTTCACGATAGTGTTACTGTTCTTTCAAATATTCATGATGATGATCTTCCTTCTCTCTATTCGGCTGCTACAGCATTTGTTTCCGCATCTGCTTATGAGGGATATGGACTTCCGTTTATCGAAGCTCGTGCTTGTGGATGTCCAGTAATCGGAATAACTGGCTCAAGTGTCGATGAGGTTGTCTCTGAGGGTGGCTTACTTTTAGAAAATTCAGATGATGCTCTAATACTTGCATTACAAAATCCACCTACAGTAGTATCAACTTCAGTTCCTCAGTGGTCCAAAGCTGCTTCTCTTGTTCATAAACTACTGCAAGAATTGACTGCTTAAGCTATAGTTTCCTTATGGATAGAATAGGTCACATATTACCGAGAGTGTTAAAGAGGCGTGGATTGCTTCACCACGCAGTTGCCTCTTCTGCAGTAGAATTTACTCAGATTTGGATAACAGAACACCTGCCTGCTGTATCTGGCGATCTTCGTGCGCAGTTTCTGAAAGAGACAGTTGTCATAATTTACTCAGACTCCTCTATAGCAGCACAGGAGTGCCATCTAGTTATGGAGGATCTCACTGCCTCTCTAAGAAAAGAATACGGTAATTCTGCTATTTCTGGCTGTCGGATAGTCAGATCTGACTAAGACTCTCTTGCAAATACCGTAATTTTACTTGCCTAGAAGCGTATTGTTGGTAGACTCTCGTGGCTATTTAGCTTATATGCTCGTAATTCGTTTACAACGCACAGGCCGCAGAAACGCTCCAGCATACCGAATTGTTGCTGCAGAGAAGACATCGCCTGTAAAAGGTAAGTTTGTCGAAATGCTAGGTCATTACGTTCCTAAGCATAATCCTATTGAGATCAAATTTAACGAAGAACGTATTCGTACTCTTATCTCCAATGGAGCTGTTCCTAGTAATACTGTTGCTAGATTACTCTCAAAACAGGGTATGAAGGGCCTTGATAAGTTTGTAGCTCGTTACAGTAAGCAGAAGAAGCGTAATCCATCTGCAGAAGAGGCAGCGCCACCTCCAGCTCCTGAGGCACCTAAAGAAGAGAGGGCTGAAGCACCAAAAGAAGAGCCTACAAAGGACGCAGCTCCACTAGAAGAGACTCCAAAAGAAGAAACACCACCTGAGACTGAGGAAGGTCCCTCCGACGCTCCCCTCTCCAATCCCTCCGTGGCCGACAAAATGGCTACATCCGATGACAATCCTGAGGGAGCTATGGACGATAGGGGTGACAAGCCTGAAAAAGAGTAATACACTACACCTACATGATTGATTCGACACACTCTGACCTTCCGGGCATCTCATTTATACGCTATGTACTAGAAGCACTCGTCCTTGAAAAGGATAAGCTTGTTATTGAAGCAAAAGAAGATGACATGGGTATTTTGCTTACTATTCAAGTAAGTGATAGTGATATGGGTAAGCTTATCGGAAAGAGTGGTCAGACTATTAAGGCACTACGAACTCTCGTACGTACAATTGGGAGCAACTCAGCTAAGCGTATAAATCTTAAGGTTCTGGAGCCAGAAAACGCTCAGCCTGCGTAACCTTTACTACTTCGTCCCCCACTCCTCATGCTTAGAGACCTCCTAGAAAATGCCAGTGTTATTGAAATCATTGCAACTTTTGTAGCGTTTGGACTAATCGTCGCAACAATTCTTTGCTTAGTATATACCATATTTGGAGGTATATCTTTTATTCTCTCTGCAGGAAACGAGGAAAAGATCAAAAAGGCAGTACACACTATTCGTTTTGCAGTTGTAGGATTATTCGTCTCGTTCTTCGCATATTTCCTTGTTCGTTTTATCGCAAATCTTCTTGATATTCCTTTTGAGCTTAACTTCTCAGATATTGTAGATCTCATGCAAGAGCTATTTAATTCTTTTCAGTAAAACAGCCAGCGCTTCGCTGACTGTTTCTACTTTTATAGCTATTTATATTAGGAGCTTCCTTCTTTGAGCAATAGTTTGCAGTGCTCCTATTAGTCCAGTGATCGATACAAATATTCCTCCGAAGCCTACTCCTGTAGGAGGTAGGTTTCTGATCACATTCATACTTGATGTCATAACTCTCTCATTAAGAGATACTGTTTCCATACCATCTCCACTTACTGAAACTACATTATTTAGTTCAATGCCATGTGGTACAAATGAGGCTACACGAGCTGTGTACTCTACAGACCATTCTTCTCCTGGCGCGAGTACGGGGATAGTCCATCGTAGTGTGTCACCTTGAATCTGTCCGTATTCTGAGCCAAGTACTTCCATGTATGCTCTATTCATACGGTCTTGAACTTCTATGTTGTTAAATGCTCGGTTACTGTTGTTCCTCATGTAGATGGTGTAACGAACATTATCACCAGGTTGTACTTCTGATCTATCAGCAATTTTTCGCAATGTAAGAGGTGATGTGTTTTTTGCAACTTGCTGTGCGTTTCCTTTTCCTACTCTACTTGTAGAGATTCCTGTATTGTCCACAGCTGTTTGCCCTCGAATCTCTACGCTGTTTCGTAGTTTTGCTCCGTATGTTGCATCGCTACGTACTCTTGCTGTTACAAACAATGTTCGCTGTCCGTGTGGGCTTACAGTCATGCCTTCCCATCGAACATTTTTTCCTGTCCATTGTCCTCCTTCAGATGAATCTACATATTCAGTAAATGAAGGTAGTGCGTTATTTACATCTACTTCAGTTGCAAGCTTATTTGTTCGGTTTTGGATATTGATAGCGTACGTAAGTAGATCGCCAGGAGTAGCTTGGTCTACACCATCACTAACTGTAACACTGAAGGCTGAGTCTAAAACTCCGGTGTATACCTGTGTAGTATCTTTTGCGTGTCCATCTGCTATAGATGCTGTTAGCTGTAGTGGGAAGTTATCTGGTGTCTCTCGTTCTACATCTGCAACAATGGTATATTCACGGTATTCGTTGTGTCCTATTTCTTGTTCTACCCATTCTAGTACTCTGTGATTCCTTTGTGGCTGGTGACTGGCACTATTAAATACAAGATACGTGGATAACTCAGATCGAAGTCTAAACTTCTGGGCTGGGCCATTTGGATTTTCTACACGAATGGTGTAGTTCAGTCTTTCATTTGGCTCTGCAAACTTTTTATTATCTGATACAGTAATACGCAAACGAGATTTGTTTAGAGAAGATTCTTTTACACGAGTAGTGTCTATTGCCTTTTCACCTTCACTTGTAGCCTCTGCTACAATAAGAAGATCTTCTATAGCATGAGGTGTTACGCTTACGTTTACGTACAGCTTTCGTTCAGTACCTGGATAGACGGTAACATTTCTCCATACAACATAGTCGCCTACTTTGCGTCCTGCATTACTTGCGTCAATCAAGTTTGTCTGGTGAGGGACGAAGAAGTGCACATCTACATTTCGTGTGTCTTCTCTTTCTGTTCTTACACCTATTGTGTAGGTAATGTGACCAGACGACTCTACAACTTCTAATCCGTCATTGATTCTCAAAAATACTCCACGTCCTGTAGGACCTTCGGATTCGTCATGGAGAGAAAGGCATTGTGTATCTTGTGGGTAATCGATAAATCCGTCGAAGTCATTGTCGATTCCATCGGCACACTCATTGGACGCTGCGTGTGCTGTCTCAACAGTAAAACTGCTGATGCTTGGCTGTAGAATAGTTATCAGAAGACCTGATAGAGACAATACAGCAAGGTGCTTTACGCGAGGGAAAATCGTTGTCATCCGTGAGCTGGGTAGTAAAAAAGGAATATACTATAATGTCTTACAATTCTACTGTCAAGTAAGGAAACCACACAATTTTTGGTACTAATCACTCTTTTCTTATCCGAATTTGCACTGTAGTATCCTGTTCAAGTCATTAGGGCGCATAGCTCAGTTGGTTTAGAGCGACTGGTTTACACCCAGTAGGTCGGGGGTTCGATTCCCTCTGCGCCCACCAACCTCCGCAGGAGGTTGTCAACCATAGCCTCGTCGAAGCGAGCGAAGGTTGACCTATCCTAATTTGGTCTCCTGTCTACGGTTGGCAGGCCAAACTCTGCGAAGGTTGCCCCCGTAGCCATTACCACTCTCTCATTATGTCTATCTACACTATTGTCCACAGTATAGTCAGTATCCTTCTTATCATCACTATTGTGCTTCAGCACAGAGCATCTGGCTTATCTGCAACATTTGGAGGCTCAGGAGAGTCCGTAGTACAACGTAGAGGTGCAGAGAAGGTCATCTACAAGTTCACAATTATTCTAGCCGTTGTGTTTTTCTCCATGACTATCTTGCAGTGGTACACTTTTTAACTTGGCGAACTCCGTCTCTACTCTAGATAAGCAACTGCATACGCTATAAACTATCTCGGTATGTTACGTCTTCTTCGTGCCTTTGTTCGCTTTGAGAGAATCCTACTTGCAGGGCTATTGTTTATTTTTCTGATTACGACAGTGTTCTTTCTTCGTCGATTCTATCTAGAAAATACGATGGTTGTCGCTGCTGAAGGTGGAACGTATATAGAAGGATCTGTAGGAGAGCTGCAACCTCTTATCCCTTGGTTTACTGTCACAAATGATGTGAATCGAGATATCGTATCGCTTGTTTTTAGTGGTCTTCAGAAATACAACCCAGAAACCAAAAGTGTAGAAGATGATCTCGCAGTCCTTGAAGTGACTGATGATAATATGTTTTATACCGTAACTCTTAAAGAAAATATCTTCTGGCATGACACTACAGAGTCAGACCCACACCCTGTAACAGCAGACGATGTCGTCTATACATTTACAACTATTCAGGAAGTTGATTTTCCAAATAGCCTCCTTCGTCAGAATTTTCTTGGTGTTACCATAGAAAAACTCTCTGATAGAAAAGTACGATTTGCTCTCGAGAAGCCATACCGCTTTTTTGCTAGCAATCTAACACTTGGTCTTATTCCTGAGCGTTCATTTATTAGTATTCCCCCATCGAAATTAGATCAGGCACTAGGTTTTGGATTTCATCCAATAGGATGCGGTCCTTATGCTTTTCGTGGTCTTGTACAAACTGAGCTTAGTACAGAGATCAGTCTCGCTAGATTCGACAGAACTATAGAGCCTTATTATCACTTAGAAAGTGTTATCTTCCGTATATTTCCTGACTATAGTACTTTGTTAGCTGATATTCGAAATGTTGATGGTATACGTCTTGTACCTACAAATGAGCAAGGATATCCCATCATTCCAAAGAGTCTCAAGTCTCTTCACTACACACTTCCTCAATACGTAGCGTTGTTCTTAAATTTATCTCAGCCTATCTTACAGGATAGAAATCTTCGTCTAGGACTTCAGCTTGGTACTGACAAGCAAAATATTGTTAGTACTATTGGTGAGTCCATTATTGTGGATACTCCCCTACTAGAACTAAATACAAATGACTGGCAGTACAAGTACGACTCACAGGCTGCCCAGGGAGCATTCTTTGCTTCTGACTGGCATCTTCCTGAAAAGGTTCGCCTTCAGCGTCTCCTTGAACTCTATGATGCTAACTCTGTTGGTCTTCTCCAATTAGAGCCTATCACTCTCCTTGATACTGGGGCATCACTAATTATAACAGGCTCGCTTCTAGATATATCTTTAGATGCAACAGTTCATGGTATTCAGATCGAGCAATCTACAGAGACAGGTACTTGGATTGTTGCTCTTCCTACGCATGGTGGTACTGGAAGTATCAATCTTGGGTTCAATGCCATTCGCCTTGAAGATAAAGGAGATACCATAGATTCATTTTATCTTTGGCGTACTACAAAGAGTCAGGAGTTTAAACGTGCTTCGCAAGAGCAAGATCTTTTGGATCAATTTATAGCATCTCGAAATGGTGATCTTGTAGAAGCGGATCAAATTGGTGTTCAGAATCTGTTCCTTGAAAATGGAATGTTGCGCTTGCGTTTATCTACCGACCCCACAGATATCCGCATCAATGATAATGGTGAAAAGCTTTCTCTCCGCCTTCTCACAAGTAATTCTCCAGCTCATTATCAGGTAATCGCTGAGAACATAAAGGCTCAATGGGAGGAGCTCGGTGTTCATGTAGGAATTGAAATACCTGAGACACGAGCTAAATTTGAACAAAAGCTCATAAATCGAGATTATGATATCCTTCTCTTCGGACAGTCATTGCTCGATAACCTAGATAGTTATCCGTATTGGCACAGTTCTGGTGTACAAGATCTTGAAGGAGAGCGAAGTGAACTTCGCATAGATTCTTACAATCTTTCTCAATACTCTTCTCTTGAGGCAGATAGTCTTCTCGAAGTGATAAGGGAGACTGGGAGTACTGAAAAGCAAGACCTTGCTCTTTTGGAACTTCGTGAGGTCTTAAAAGAGGAAATACCTGCTATATTTCTGTACTCACCTCTTTATACGTACGCCTACAATCCAAATCTTCATGGTGCTGTAATTGGTAATCCGTCTTTACATTCAGACAGATTTCTCACTTTACATCGCTGGTATATGAAGAAAGATAGAAGCTTTAAAACTGGTAAAAACTGGTTATCTGCTGTTCCTTGGCTGTTTTCTTCTGTTAAATAGACTTTACGAACGTTCAAATTTTTAGTGTTGATCGACCATTGACAACAGTTTTGTTGATCTGTAGACTGGCGCGGCTTTCGATTATTACCTTTCAAAACTTATGGAAGTTCTCCTCCTACAAGATCTACCAGGCATCGGAAAGAAAAACGACCTTCTCGTCGTTGGTGATGGATATGCCATGAACAACTTGCTCCCAAACAGGATGGCACTCGTTGCTACTCCTACAGTCCGTCGTCGTTATGCAGAACAGATTCGACGTCGTGCAGTTGAAAAGGTTTCTGAGCTAGCTACACAAGCTGACAGTGCTTCGTCCCTTAAGGGTAAGACTCTTACATTTGAGCGCAAGGCAACGAAGGCTGGAAAGCTTTACGCTGCTATCACTGAGAAGGTTCTCTCTGAAGAGCTCAAGACTCAACTAACGATGGATATAAAAGCAGATGCTATCGTTATAGGTGAGCCTATCAAGTCTCTTGGCGATTTTGAAGTGAAGATCAAGATGGCTGACGCAGAGCATGCACTTGCAGTCGCAGTTGTTCAGGAAAAGTAATCAACGGAATCGCAAAAGTTTGGTATAATGATTCAGGTGGGCCACTAGCTCAGCTGGTTAGAGCACCAGACTTATAAACTGGCGGTCCTGAGTTCAAGTCTCAGGTGGCCCACCAATTACTTTATGGCTTATGGAAGCCAATTGTAAGTAATCTAAGCTTGGGAAACACTCAGTCTGCGGAACCTATTCTCATGAGAGTCTATTTAGGCAAGCGTAAAAACCGTGGATCTGCTATAATGTTCTGATGACTGACGAAAACAAAAAACTTGAAGATACGACGATAAACATTGATCAGATCGATCAATGTCGGAGCTTTGATGAACTCAGGCAAAGTGCTTTGTTTCGACAGTTCATGAGAATATTCTACAGGAAGCATCCAGAACTCTTTTCGTTGGAAAAAGCTGGGGAGGTACTATCGGAAGAAGTACTTGTTGATTTCTTTGCCACTCATCCAAGTATTTGGAATGAAGCAGAAAAATTCTGGAAAAATGACATACGGAAGGAAGGCAATAGTCTCGATAGTTTTCAGCTCGCACAAAACATATCGAATCATATTAGAGAATTGATAGCCCATGCCCTACAACAGGGGGGACTACACTTGGCAGAAGGTGAGGATGCAAGCAAAATTTTTGATTTTGATTCACAAAAAAACAGACCAAACAGAGCATGGCAACCAGAGTTTTCGAATCCTGATGATGTTGTAGGAAATGGCATTGCTGAAATGGGATTTGATCTCAGTCCTGCCATTCAAGCAGCCAGAATTCCCAGAGAAGGTGATGAAGGATACACTGAAGTACCAGATGAATTGTACGAGGCCACGAAGAAATGGCTGGAGAAAACACACAACGGTTGGGAAGTACACAATAAAGACATCATCTATATGCGAGATTCTTTGACAGCAGTTCAAGAAGCAGTGAAAGCATTCACGGGTACAAGAATCACAGGCACCTTCAGAAAAAAAGAGGAGAGGGGTAACGTTGTAACGTGTACGCCTACCTACGGCGGACTCTTACATCACCCAAAAAAGGTATTTGGCACAGACACCAAAACGATCCCTTTGATAAACAGCGGAGAGCAACTCATCATTGATACAAATGCGCTGCAAATTACTCTGCAAAAGGGCGATGTATTTATTCTCTGCAATCCCCAAAATCCAGGCGGGCATGTCTACAGTAGATCTGAATTATTGGAGATCAAAAAAATATGTAAACAGAAAGAAGTAAAAATAATCATCGATGAGCTCCATGACGGCCTCGTCTTCGATGATAATTTTGTCTCAATGGGAAGCCTGTACGAGGGAGAAGAAAATCCAACGGCTACACTTCTTTCGACGGGTAAGTCATTTAACCTGAGTGATCAGCCTTGTCACATGATGGTGATACCAGATAAGGATATGCGTCAGGCATTTAACCGCAATCGTATTCAAGCATTAACGCCGACAGCCATTCCAAATCGAGCCGCCATTGCTGCATTTGAACAGAGTGATGAGTGGCGAATAGAACTTCTACATTATCTGCATGGAAATGCCGATTACCTTTACGATCGAATCAAAGCAATGCCCGGACTGAAAATGGTCAAACCACAAGCAACATACCTCGCGTGGATTGATGCACGAGAGGCCGGACTTGAGGAGGCTATAAAGAAAGAATTTACAGAAGATGACCCGACACAGAGAGGACCGGCTGACTATTTTGAAAAAGTCGCAAATGTTGCAGTTTTAAACGGTAGTAATTTTGATACCAGTGGAGCAAGCAACATGTTCTTCCGTCTCAATTTTGCAGTGCCACGATCAGAACTTAGGGAGATGCTCGATAGAATTGAACGAGCACTGCCCAAAGGCAGGAGAGGCGCTTGATTCAACATAAATATTCGGCAGTTCAGATAACAGCCAAACCTCGGAGCCATCACGCCATCCTCAACCCCCGCAGCCTCTTCAGCACGTCGTTCCCTTTCAGGAACTGATAAATCTCCCTCAGTTCAGAAAGCAGCTTCCATGTCCCACCAAGTGTTGTATGGCTTACAGAAGACATCTTACAAATTTTGAGTTCGGAAAACACCCAGCCTGTGGATCCAAATGAATCAATTAAAAGCAAACATAATGTAAACTCTGGATATGAAAAAACTCTCTAATCTTTTTATAGCTGGTTTTCTTGTCACTTTTCCTTTGAGATGAGTGGTGCTACCTTTATAATTTCTGGCCGAGTACCAACGATAAAAGAAAGCATTTATTGGGTGGGTCTGCGCATAAGAGTGTTGTAACGCCCGATATTCGCACGCAGTTCTTCCTGTTCTTTTTCTTCGGAGCCTGAGTGCGACGGGAGATTGATGCTGTAACTTCCGCAGGAAAGAACGGGGATAATCTTTGCACCCTTCGTGAGTCCCACCGCCCCAAAGTACGTATCTTCCATGCCCCATCCTCTAAACTCCTCCGAGAAGCCCCCGATCTTTTCAAACATATCTTTCGTGACGGAGACGAAATACGTAGCGTACATCGAAGGCAAATCGTAGGGGCCTATGCGCCTCCCATAGCCGTACTTGCGGAAATTATCCGTGTCCTTGAGAATTTCTACTGTCACATCAAATGGATAATCCGAACCGGGTGATCCTGCGGGGATCGTTTCTGATGTGCGAAACTCATTGAACGTCTCAGGTTTCGGTAAAGGCTCCTGTCGCTCATAGTACGGGTGCAAATCTTTCTTCACGTCAGCAGGAAAAACGTTAGCGACGAGCGACGTGTACAGTTGATCGGGCGCTAGCTGGTTGCGTACTGCGTGTTCTCGCAGGGAATTGCCAGACAGCAGATTATCCGCATCCAGGAAAACCAAAATATCGTGTGAGGCATTATTTGCACCGATATTCCTTGCCGAAGACCTGCCACCGTTTTGCGGGCAGGTGATGAGCTTCAAGCGGAACCGATACTGTTTCCCCTCAAGCATCTCTTTGATGTCATCCTTCGACCCATCATCAACCACAATGACTTCAACATTCTTCATTTCCTCTTCCGAGAGATTCTGAAGTTCGATGGATTGTAGCACATCCATGATGGTGCTGGCCGAGCGATAATACGGAACGACGACAGAGACCGGATAAAACGGCGTACCCTGCTCCATAGTCTCAGTATCATCAAGTTCTCTTCCTGTCCGCTTACGAAAATTCCTGCCTATCTCTGAGTAATCATTGGATGTCGAATTCACTTGCCCTTGAATGGAATCGGCGGACACGCGCATCCTTTCTTCCAAAAATGTTCTCGCCCGTTCGAGAATGGAGAGCCACTTGGGCACATCAATGCCCGAAAGATCAAAAGAATGTACTCGCCCGTAATCATCTTTGTACTCCTTTTCAATCTTAGCCTTATAGACATCCCAACACTGGAAGTACAATTCCTCGGGTAAGACAGCCTCACCACTTTCCTGAAGCGCCTTGATCTGCAGTAGCAGGAGCAACGTAATATCCTGACCGCAGAAAACTACGAGTTCTTTCTCGTGCCCCGCATGGGCATCGGCCAGTAACTTCTCCAGAAACGTATATTGTCGAATCAAAAAGTCTGCTTCTGACTCACCAATCGAATCGAATTTTCCAATCAGTTTTGTTTCTTTTTTTGAGCCCGTCCACGGATCGCCAAATCGGTAGCCAATATTCTTGTCTCCGAATGTAGCTTCACAAAATGTATCCCATGCATCATCCAATGCCTGCAAGCGATCACCGTCTTTGAAATCAGGAGGCACAGAGGGCCGACCCTGATTAAAATGCGTCAAATCATCCTCGGGGCTGATGGTGGTGGTGATACGCTCCGAAAGCGCGGCACCGACTCTCCTAGCCGATTCTGCTGTACGCTGTAGACTGGGAGAGTAAAGGATTTTCACACAATCGTGTCGTGTGCTCTCCACAGCATCTAGGAGTGTGGTGACAATTTCCGCTTCGCGTTGTTCATTGATTCCATCATTCACCAATGGACTATCCAGAGCATGCGTTTTTAGGGCATCGACATCTTGCAGATGTCGGAATCCCAGAACCGTGCGAGGAAGTGTCTTGTCAGACATAACGCAAAATGATTAGACGAGTAAATCAAAACGTTCACCCGGTTTCGGGATCAAATTTTTGTTTTGATACAGAGCAAGTGCTTGCAGAGCGAATGCCGTGGCCCAGAAGTTCACATGCTCATGCGTCTTACTGTAAGCGATACCTCCTTTCTCTGAACCATTATCCGCGTTCGACTGGTAGCGCAGAAGTATATCCTTCAGTTGCTTGAGTTTCTCGTCATTGGAATAGAGAAGCCCCATGCGCAAAACCTGCGCGATGACATCAGATCGCTGGAAGTTGCTGAACTGGCCTGTAGCCGGATAATAGACCTCATTGATTCCATTTTGGTCCACATGTGCCAGCGCCCACTCAGTCGCCTTCCTTGCTGCTTCGATGAACTCCTGTTTTCCGAAAACCGAACCGGCATAGGATAGTCCTTCAATTGCGTAACAGTGAGGATGCAGATGTGTGCAAAGCGATGCATCATCCGTCACGAATCTTCCGCTGCCATCTTGCTTTGTCAGTGCGTAATCGCACGCTCTGATAGCCGAATCCTTGTACTGCTCATCTCCAGTCAGCTCATACATATTCGTCAGACCGATGGCATTTTTTGCATGGAAGCTGCCAGATTGAGTAGACCACTTCTTCGTGGAGTTTGGCACTTCTCCGGTCTTCTCATTGTAAATTGCCATAAACGACCCATCCGGCTTCTGCATGGTATTCACGAGGAAGTCCGCCATCTTTCTAGCCTCGGTCAGGTATCGTTCATTATGAGTAGCTTTGTATAGATTGGTGAACCCATCCAGCACCATTGCCGTATCGAAGGAGAAGACATTGCCGCCTGAGAATGATGTGTGCTCATCTACTGCCTTGTCATCAATGAAATAGCGGGTCTTCACACCGCCGCACTCGCTCATCGCTTTTTGCATGAGCCAGTCAGCAGCTTTTTCCGCTTGGCGGAGGTATTGCTCATCTCCATAGAGCTTGTAGAGATAGAGGAAAGTGGTAATGGCGTACCCCGTGATTTCCGAATACAGGTAGCTATGCTCGTTCTTCTCCGCATCGTACCAGGCATAGACGCCGCCATCCGGCGATTGGATTTCCGAATGAGCCATCCACTCCGCGATGGCCTTCACGGGATCGTGTTCTAATCGTTCTTTGGTTCCGATTGCTGTTGCCTGAAGAACGCTACTGATTACCTGCCCCGGCTCTGCGATAGAGCTAGTTCTATTTGCTGCTTGAGGCAAGATTTCCGCTACATTCTCCTCTTTCCCTGTTTGTTGTTTATCAGGAAGCATACTTGACATTTTACACTATTTAACATATTATGTCAATGTGCAGTCCACGGATTGCACTTCGTTCCTTCAAATGTTGCACAAAAACCTTCTCCCTTTTTGGGTTCTTTCCTATCAGAGAATCTAAAAGGGAGAAGGCATACCGCCAAGCTCCGAATCTCGTGCCCTTCCATGGGCAAGAAAGGACAATTGTCATGAAGAAGCTCCTCTCTTTCGACGCCGAGACCAATGGGCTGTGGGGCAAGACGTTCGCCATCGGCGCTCTCGTCTACGACGAGAATGGCGTCGAGGTGGCCCGCTTCGTCGGTCGGCTGCCGGACACGGAGGTCACCGACAACTGGGTCAAGGAGAACGTCCTGCCGCAGATCACCGGGATCACCGTCACCCACGACACATACGAGGCGCTCCTCGCCGACTTCGCGGTCTTCTACAAGGCCAACAAGGAAGGTGCGGACGTTCTCGTACACATGGGGTACATCGTGGAGGCGGGTTTGCTCCGCGACATGCACTCCAACGGCGTCATCGGCGACTGGGACGGTCCCTACCCGATGCTCGACGTGTCGGGCAACCTGCAGCAGGCAGGCGAAGACCCGACGTCGGTCGACAGCTACATGAAGAAGTACGAGCTGTCGGCTGGAGAGTTCGAGGGCGGAACGCACAACCCGCTCTACGACTCCGCGGTCGCGGCGGTCGTCTACCGCCACCTGCGGAACTAGAGCCTGGCTGGTTCACGCGCAACATTTCAGCCTCAGTGACTCCTTCGGGAGTTGCTGGGGCTATTTTTTTGTGGATAGATTGAATTTGTATCAGGCAGCATGTGTCCTTAAAAGCAAGTTTGAGATAGGATTTGTTTTACATGAGCATTAAGAATCAACTTCAAGATGTGCACAGTCGCATCATGGCAGCCGATAGGTCCGAAGACCTAAAAAAATTGCTGCCATTTGAGCTTCTGCCTCTTATTGAAGAAAACGACATCCTCAACAAGTTCTTCACAGAGCATCTTGAGTACTACGAAAAACTTTCAAAGGACAAGAAGTACCTCGATCTCATCAAGGAAATCCACGATTTGATGAGGCAGCTGCATGAAGTGATTGACCCTTCGAGACTTCCAGACTCTCCCCGATTGCTCGCGCCAAAGCGCGAAGATCCGGAAGATGAACCATGGATTCCGATGAAAGAGCTTCATGCCATGCTTATTGATGAAAAATCATGGTGGTACTTGGGAGGTGTGACAATTATGTCTGTTGAGGACTCCGTGAAATGTCCGTGGAATCCTATTATTAGACAGTACGAGATTGCCTTAGGTCTAGTGAGAACGTGGTGAAGAACCTGCTCATGGAAACAGAGCTGGAGAGACCGAACCACATCTGGGTCACGGACTTCACGCACATCGACTGGGGCAGTACCAAACTCTATTTCTGTACGATGATGGATCTCTTTACGAGGAGAATTGTAGGATTCTCTGTGCTGACGAATCACAGCGTACAGCTCATCATCAATGCGCTCTTTTCTGCCATCCACAAGCATCCTCCTACGGAGATTCTGCATTCAGATCGAGTGAGTGAATACACCGGCAAAGATATGAAGATGGTTCTCTTCTGTCTTGGAACAGCGCAATCCATAAGTGCCGCAGGATGCCCGTGGGAGAACGGCTACCAAGAATCCTTCCACAACCAGTTTAAGATTGATCTGGGTGACCCAAACAGATGTTCTTTTTTGGAGAGCTGGTGTACGAAATCTACCGTTTGATCTATGTGTATAACACTTCACGGATTCACTCTGCTGTAAAGATGCCACCACAGGCGTATGCACTGCAGTATCAAACCTCTCAATTTCTCTTAGAAAAAGTGTCCGACGAAAGGGGTACTTGACACTCCGTACTAAGTGAACGAAGTTTGTCTTGGGTTTTTGCTGAAGTCTCAGCATTGCGATTTCTTTGATTTCTTCCACAGCTATACTAATAGATTACATGGTCTTTAAAGCAATATGGTCTTAATATAAGACCATGAAACCGCAGTACAAAACCATCGTAGTAAAGATTGGGACAAATGCTCTTCTTGCAGAAGATGGTACAGTGCACACTAAGCGAATTGTCAGCATTGCTAAACAGATTATCCATTTGCGTAAAAACGGTGTGAAAGTGATTTTAGTCTCCTCTGGAGCTATGGGCTGTGCGAGAGCTCTCATTTCACCGTCTAAAGCTCGAAGTCCTGTAGAGGAAAGGCAGCTTCTGGCTGCAGTTGGCCAAGTAGAGCTTATGTTAGCTTACAAAAAAGCATTTAGTACTAGTGGTATCACTGTTGCACAGGTCCTAGCTACCAAAGATGATTTTCGTAGCCGAGGTCACTACCTCAATATGAGGCAATGCTTTGAGATACTACTCAAAGAGGGCGTTGTACCTATCGTAAATGAGAATGATGTAGTCTCTGTAGAAGAACTGATGTTTACCGACAACGACGAATTGGCAGGACTTGTTTCTTCTATGATGCAGGCGGATGCTCTTATCATGCTGACATGTCTAGATGGAGTCATCGCAGAATCCAGTGACAGTAAAACTCAAAAGATTATAGATGTTATCGATCCTAGTAAGACTATCGATGCTATTGAGTGTAAGGGGAAGTCCTCGTTTGGTCGTGGTGGCATGGAAACAAAGCTTCATGTCGCTAAAAATGTTTCTTCTCTTGGTATCACTACCCACATCGTCAATGCCGCTACTTCTGACATTCTTGGACGCATCGTCTCCGGAGAAAAGATAGGGACGACCGTTCTCCCAAAAAAAGTAAAACGCTCTAGTACCCAACGGTGGCTTGCAAGTTCTACGACTGCTAAGCAGGGTTCTGTCACTGTAAATGGATGTGTCGCTGATGTACTCATGAGTGATAAGCCTATCAACTTACTTCCTATTGGCATACTCTCTGTTACTGGTGAGTTTGTGAAGGGCGATGTGGTTTCTGTCTCTAGTCCGAAAGGCAAAGTGATTGGTATAGGAAAAGCGGGGTACGACAGTGCTAAACTACAGAAGGTCCTTGGAAAGAAAGGCCAAACAGCATTTATTCGTTCTGCATACTTCGTTCCCCTCTCGTAACGTGATAAAAACAGCAATCATTGGCGCAGGAAACATGGGTAAGGCGTTCTACGACGGCATTGCCTCAGATGATGTGCACCTCTGCGATCATAACGAAACAAATATCTCTAGCGTACCAGAGACCTGTCGTTTTACAGATGCTCTTAAGGCAACAGAGAATGTCGAATGCATAATCTTGGCGGTAAAGCCTCAGTCGTTTACAGAGCTTATGAAAGAAGTAGGAGATGCATGGTCTAACAAATTTATCATTTCGATAATGGCTGGCATCTCACTATCTCAACTAGAGAAACTTACATCTTCCTCTCACATTGTTCGCTCTATGCCAAACCTTGGAGCGAAGATACAGCGAGGAATTACTGGTTGGTGTACGAGTGCTGATGTAACAGAAAGTGAACGTGCGCACATGGAGTCACTCTTCTCTGCCGTTGGTACCAACTTTGAGCTATCTTCCGAGGACGCCATAGATGCGTTTACAGTCATAGCAGGTTCTGGACCTGCGTATGTGTTTGGTCTTGCACAACTTCTGCAACAAAACGCAGTAAAGACACTTGGACTCAGCGAAGAAGATGCATCTCGGATAGCTACGGAAGTCATCGCTGCAGGTAGCCTCTTACTAGAAAAAGGAAATGTGAGTGCGTCTGAGTGGAGAGAGGCAGTTACCTCTAAAGGTGGAGTGACTGAGGCTGCTCTACATGTCTTTGAGGAGAAAGGCCTTACAGACATATTTGATAGCGCCTTAGAGGCAGGTGCAGTACGATCTAAAGCCCTCTCAAGTGATAATGACTGATATAGAAACATCGTTGGCTAGTACAAAAGACGCGAGTCGCGCACTTGCATCCGTACCTGACGACAAGATCAATAGTACTCTTCTCGCTCTTGCTGATGCTTTAGTTGAAAACACTAATGACATCCTCGAAGAAAATGCAAAGGACCTTGCTCGTATGGATAAAGAAGACCCTAAGTACGACCGCTTACTTTTGGATGCTGAAAGGATCTCTAGTATCGCCAGTGATATTCGAAATGTCGTCACTCTCCAGTCCCCTATCGGAAAAGAGCTTGTTACACGCACACTAGACAATGGATTAGAGCTTTCCAAGATCACCACTCCTATAGGTGTCATTGGTATCATCTATGAAGCTCGTCCAAACGTAACAGTAGATGCGTTTGCTCTATGCTTTAAGTCTCGCAATGCTGTTGCCCTAAAAGGAGGAAGTGACGCTGAGTTTTCCAATAAGAAACTTGTCGACTGTATTCATACAGTTTTAAAAGAGTCTGGAATTTCTAAGAATGTGATCTACCTTCTCCCTCCAGATCGTGAGGCAGTAAAGGAATTACTCCATGCACAAGACTACGTTGATCTGGTCATACCAAGAGGTAGCCAAGCATTGATCAATTTTGTCCGAGCTGAGGCTACTGTACCGACTATAGAGACGGGCGCAGGTATCGTTCATGTCTACGTCGATAGTTCTGCAGATGTTCAAAAGGCTACGGACATCATTGATAATGCAAAAACACGCAGACCAAGTGTCTGCAATGCAGCCGATACTGTCATCATCCACAAAGACCTTCTTACAAGCTTGCCTGCAATATGCTCACCTCTAGCAGCCAAAAGCGTTGAGATATTTGCAGATGCAAAGTCGCTTGCAGTTCTTACAGGTTCATACCCTGCTGAGCTACTTTCTCTAGCTACAGAAGATCACTTCGGTACAGAATTTCTTTCTCTTAAGTTATCTATCAAGACAGTAGATAGCCTGGATGAAGCACTTCAGCATATAGCCAAGTACTCCTCAGGTCATAGCGAGTCTATCGTCGCTGAAGACTCTGCTGCTATAGATACGTACCTTCAGCAGGTCGATGCTGCAGCTGTGTATGCAAATGCTTCTACATCCTTCACAGACGGTGCTCAATTTGGCCTAGGTGCTGAGATAGGCATCAGCACACAAAAGCTTCATGCAAGGGGCCCTATGGGGCTCGAAGAGCTCACAAGTTACAAGTGGGTCATCCGCGGTGATGGGCAGATTCGCTAAAAGAGTGACCTTAGACCAAAAGAGGTAAAGTATTTTTGGCTTCTAAAAGCCATAAAGTAGCTATTTACTTTTCATATTCTTCACGTATAGTGCCGCGGCTTAGTTTCTACTAAGCTCTGCTCTTTGACATCTTCTACAGATATATTGGCTTCCCCTTCTAGGGTTTGTACTTGAACTTTAGACAGGGGAGCCATTGTGGTTTCTATGGTTTTGACACTTTTCAAGGAAGAGATTCTTATGGATTCGTTTAGTTGGGCAGCAGCAGCAGTTGTCGATGTTTCTGCTGCTCTAGTACATGGCAAGAGAGACACTAGGATTTTCCACAGCGATGTACTTTCATCGCCTACCGATCCTAATCGGGTTGTAGGTCTTCGTGACCTCCAGTTTCAGATGTTGTTTTCATCTTCACTTTCTTCCATCGACACAGAAAGAATCGGATTATCAAGTAAGCTATCACCTCTCTCACTTCCAGTTTTGGCTCGAACGTCTGGGTCATTCGTCGATGTGAGTGTCAGAGGAGATGAGTCAATTGTCATTTTAACCCTTAGTAAATCAGGAGCACGCGGGAATTCGATCACATTCAAGTGCGTCGGAGGAGAATGGTCAGTTTTTATGATCGATCTTCACCAGTGCGCTTCGCACAAAGAGTTGCTCGATCCGATTCGGAGAATTTCCTCTATCTACCTCATTAAACACGAAGGATTTCAGAGGGCACTTCGCATAGTCTAACTGCCTCTGTAGAAAGTCAAAGAGCAAAGCCCTGTCCGAGTATTCGGACAGGGCTTGCTTTTGTATACTCGTTATAGCTTCTTCAGAAACTCCTCCGCTTCTTTCTTCGTCGTAATCTCTTTTTGAATCTGAGCATCGTAGAGTTTCTTTAGTACTATACCTACTTTCTCTCCTGGTGGGATTCCCATAAGCTTCATAACATCATCCCCTTTTAGAAGTGGCTTCGGTGGCAGAGGATGACTATCGAGGAAGTTATTGTAGTCTGCAATTATACTTTCGTAGAACTCAAATGAGGACCCTTCGGTTCCTGCTATGTCTAACCAGAAAAGTTGAAGGAGTTCTATAAACCACGGGTGGTAGTACCAGTGTGACTTTCTTTCATCATCGAGGTCTGCAAAGGTCCCCATCATCATATGGTGCCCTACAAGCCAACAAATCTTGTCTCTTTTGTCTGTACTGCATTGCAGCCTTTCGAGTACCGTCTTTGCTATCTCAGATCCAACATGTGCATGGTTGTTGAAGTGTATGCGATCATCATCGATGCTAAATGTATTTGGCTTACCTATATCGTGGAGTAGAGCAGCCCAGCGGATATCTATTGCATGATCATCCGTAAATGCTCCAAGGATCTTGATAATGTGATTCCAAACATCTCCTTCCTCGTGCATGGCTGCAGGCTGTGCAACGCCTTTACAGGCATGGAGCTCTGGAATGAGATATTGAATAACATCAGTCTCCCACATATCTTCTAGGGCTATCTCTGGATGTGGACCGAGGAGTATCTTGCTGAGTTCTGTGTAACGGCGAAAGCCTGAGAGGATCTCTATGTCTTTACTTCTTTTATGTAGGGCTGCAAATGTACCTGGGTGGTATTGCCCATCTATTTGGGCTCGGAAGCGAATTGCTCTTAAAACCCGTAACGCATCGTGCTCTATCCTAGTTTCAGGATCGCCGATGAACCGTAAGAGCTTCTCATTGAGGTCTATCTCTCCACTGTATGGATCGTAGAGTTCTCGAGAGATTGGATTCCAGTACATCGCGTTTATCGTGAAGTCTCTCCTGTGTGCGTCTTCATTTTTATCTGCAAACTCTACAGATTCGGGGAATCTTCCGTCACTAAGCTTGTGGTCTTTACGAAATGTTGTAACTTCTAAAGTTTGTCCTTTTAATGAAATAATAAGCGAACCAAGTGAAGCAGAAGTATCATCGTATTTAGTAAGCAACTTCATTACGTCTTTTGGATGCGCGTCAGTAGAGATATCTATGTCCTCGGGTACTTGGGCCAGCATCATGTCACGTACGCATCCTCCCACCCACCATGCTTCATATCCTGCGTCTAAGAGTGTCTCGACGACCTTGTATGCTTGCTCTCCTTGTGGAGTGAATAGTGTACGGTCGATGATGTCTTGTGGTATTGGCATAGATGAATGATACACTACCATCATGCTTCATTTTGCAGTTGCTGGAAATCCTATTTCTACTCCTGGTGCAGGTGGGACACTCATTGGTCTAGAACATGCACACAGTATGGGTATCTCTGCTATGGAGATGGAGTGGGTACAACGTGTGCCTAAGAACCCTGAGCATATGGAAAAGATCCGCAAGATTTCTGAGTCACACAATATGTACCTCACGGTGCACGCTCCGTATTTTATTAACCTCAATGCCAAAGAGCCCGAGAAGCTTGCAGCTAGCAAAGTTCGTATTTGGGATGCTCTAGAGATGGCTGAACTTGCTGGTGCACATAGCGTCTGTGTCCATCCTGCTTTTTACTTGGGTATGGATCCAGTAGAAGTATTTGAAAACGTACGTACAGCTACAGCAGATATCATGAGCAAAAAAGATAAGCTTTTTCCACATGTAAACCTTGGATACGAGACTATGGGCAAAGTCACACAGTTTGGCTCTTTGGAAGAAGTCCTAAAGATCAGTAATGAATTTGGCATCTACCCAACTATTGACCCTGCTCATATGCATGCGAGGACAAATGGTGAATGGAATACGACTGAAGAGTGGAACACGATGTTCGACATGTACGAGCTATACCTAGGGAAGGATTCTCTCAAGTCTGTTCACATGCACTACTCTGGCATCGAATACACAGAAAAAGGCGAGCGCAGGCATCAACCACTGAAGGAAAGTGACGCACGTTGGGAAGACTTCATTCAAGTGTTGATCGACAGAAAAATAGAAGGAACAGTCGTCTGTGAATCCCCTATCCAAGAGTCAGATACGTTGCTAATGAAAGCAGTATACGAGAAGCTTTCATAGCGTGTTGTAAATCGAAGACGAAACGGTATCATGGTTGTACACTTCACCCCTACGATTATGAACATTGCGATAAACGGATTTGGACGCATCGGTCGACAGACACTGCGCATCATTCAAGAAAGTCACCCCGAGATGAACGTAGTACTCATAAATGACTTAACCGATGGAGCAACCCTTGCACATCTCTTTGAATTTGATAGTACATACGGCCACTATGATTGTGGTGGAGCATGTTTCAAAGATGGACTGCTTTCGTCAAAGCACGGAAAGATCCGCACAACAGCAAGCAAAGATCCCTCTACTCTGCCGCACAAAGAACTCGACGTAGATGTTGTTCTGGAGTGTACTGGAGTTTTTCGCGACAGAGAGGGTTGTGAACTACACCTAAAAGCTGGTGCGAAGAAGGTTATCATATCTGCTCCTGCCAAAAGTGAAATAGACGGAACTTTTGTCATCGGAGTAAATGAACACCTCTATGACAGTGCAACGATGAACATCGTCTCAAACGCTTCATGTACAACGAACTGCTTAGCTCCAATGGCGAAAGTTCTTCACGATAGCTTTGGCATCAAGAGTGGTCTTATGACGACTATCCATAGCTACACAAACGACCAACGCCTTCTCGACCTTCCTCATAAGGATATGAGGCGTGCTCGTGCTGCAGCAGTGAACATCATACCAACGACTACAGGAGCAGCAGTCGCTGTAGGACTCGTTCTTCCAGAGCTCGCAGGCAAACTCGATGGTATGTCTATTCGTGTCCCTACACCTACAGGAAGCATCACTGACCTGACAGTAGTAGTAGAGAAAGCTACAGACGTGGATACTGTAAATGCAGCATTCAAGGCAGCATCCGAAGGTCCAATGAAGGGAATACTTGGTTATGAGGACCGTCCATTAGTGCTTACTGATTTTGTTGGTGATCCACGTAGCTCCATTATCGATGCACCATCTACAAAAGTCATTACTTCCGAAGATGGAACCTGCATGGTCAAAACTCTTTCGTGGTACGACAACGAATGGGGTTACAGTAGCCGCCTCGTAGACCTCGCGAAGATGATGTGCGAGGCGCTTTAGGCTGCTTTGTTTTTCCTAGGGCCCATGCAACCAGCATCTCTATCTATTCCTCGAAGTATTTTATCTGTATAGCTAAGTCTATTTACGGTATAGCTTGAATCTGACTCTGCAGCTGCAGCATATTCCAATGCAACTTTTCCATATGGATCTTTCTTTAGCCACCTCTCTACAACCTTTGGGATTCTTTCGTCTTCTTTGCCAACAGATTGAAACGCAGCATCTAGAACTTGTTTGAAAATTCGACTTTTTGGTGTCCACTGCAGTACTGCCATCATCTTTGCGTATATTTCCCATGCAGAAGCAGGGCTTCCTTTACTATGGACTGTTTCAGCTAAACTTAGCCATGCTTCATATTCTTCATGTGAAAGAACTTGAATATCATTCAGCATCTTTCGAATGGATACAATGGACTGTGATTCTGGAGCCGACTCTTCATCATGTAATTTGACTTCACTCATTCGACTATTTTATGTATTTGTATTCATATAGCAATAATTTACCTGTTTACTTGTCCATTGCTTTTACCAAGTAGTGCCCCTGTATTTCTACAGCGACACTACTATATTTCATTCTTACTCTTCCTTTTTCTCATCTTCTTTGTCTTCGCTCTTCTCTCCCTCTTTCTCATCTACGATTTCTGCATCAACGATATCATCTTTCTTCTCTCCGCCTGAACCTTCTTCTTGAGCTGCCTTCTGAGCGTCTTCATATATTACCTTTCCTATCTCTTGTGCTTCTGTTCCTAGTTCTTCAGTAGCTTTAGTAAGCTCCTCTGCTGTAGCATCTTCTTTCTTTAGGAGTTCTCGGAGGTCATTCATCTTGTCATTTACCTTCTTCTTGAGTTCATCATTGAGCTTGCTGTCATGTTCCCGCATTTGTTTTTCGAGATTAAATACGAGTCCGTCTGCACTGTTTCGAGCATCGATGAGAGCTTTCTTCTTTTTATCCTCTTCTGCGTTAATCTCTGCATCTTTCTTCATTTTTTCAACCTCTTCGTTACTTAGCCCTGTAGACCCTGTGATGCTGATGTGCTGCTCTTTGCCTGTTCCTTTATCTTTTGCCTTCACTGACAGGAGCCCATTTGTATCTATATCGAAGGTTACTTCTATCTGAGGGAGTCCACGAGGAGCGGGTGGAATGCCATCTAGAACAAACCTTCCGAGCGACTTGTTATCTGCTGCAAGCTCGCGTTCTCCTTGAACGACGTGGATCTCAACAGAAGGCTGGTTGTCTGCAGCTGTCGAGAATACTTCACTTTTACTTGTAGGTATCTTTGTATTCTTTTCGATGAGCTTCGTAGCGACTCCACCAAGTGTTTCTAGCCCAAGAGAGAGTGGTGTAACGTCTACTAGAACGATGTCCTTATCGATGTCCCCAGACATAACTCCAGCTTGTATCGCAGCACCGATGGCAACTACCTCATCTGGGTTCACTCCTTTGTGCGGCTCTTTTCCAAAGAGCTTCTCCACCACAGCTTGCACTGCAGGCATTCGTGTCATGCCTCCTACAAGTACAACCTCATCTATGTCCCCCTTTGTGATCTTTGCGTCCTTTAGCGCTGTCTCGCAAGGCTTCACTGTTCGCTCTATAAGCTTCGCTACTAACGCGTCCAGTATTTGCCTCGTAAGTTTGAGGTTTACATGTTTCGGTCCGGTGTTATCTGCAGTGATAAATGGCAAGTTGATCTCTGTCTCTGTTGCAGAGCTTAGTTCGATCTTTGCTTTTTCTGCTGCTTCTTTAAGACGCTGTAGAGCAATAGTATCTTTACTAAGATCTACACCTTCACTTTTCTTAAATTCCTCAAGGATCCACTGTATGATCTCAGAATCAAAATCATCTCCTCCGAGCTGTGTATCTCCGTTTGTTGACAGTACTTCAAATACCCCATCTGCCATTTCAAGTACAGATACATCAAATGTTCCACCACCTAGATCATATACTGCAATCTTGTGCTCATTCCCTTTTTCTAAACCATACGCAAGCGCTGCTGCTGTTGGCTCATTGATGATACGCAGTATTTCTAGTCCTGCGATCTCTCCTGCATCCTTAGTTGCTTGCCTTTGACTATCGTCAAAATAGGCTGGGACTGTGATGACTGCTTTTGTAACAGCTCCTCCTACATATGCCTCTGCATCTCTTTTTAGTTTCTGTAATACCTTAGCACTTATCTCCTGTGGGAGCATTTCCTTTCCTGCAACCTCTATAACTGCTCGTGACTCTTTTCCACTCTTTACGACGTATGGTAACTGTTTTGCATCTTTCTCAACTTCTTTGTATCGACGTCCTATGAATCTTTTTGCTGAGAATATTGTATTGGTAGGATTTGTTACTGCCTGCCTTTTTGCAGCTACTCCTACAAGTGTTTCACCATCTTTAAATCCTACAACAGATGGCGTGGTGCGGTTACCTTCTGCGTTTGGAATAACAGTGGCTTCGCCTCCTTCTATTACAGCCATACAGGAGTTTGTCGTTCCGAGGTCTATTCCGATTACTTTTGACATAGTAGTTTTGGGTAAGTTCAAAATTAGCACTCGTGAGTTTAGAGTGCTAATTTTAGTTCGTCAATACTATGTGTAGCATTTCTGCCATTTTTACTTACGCTTCTTACGTTTTTGAGAGTTTCTTTCTGTCTTTTGAGATTTACTCGCAATCTTCTTCTTTTCAGATACCATAAAAAATGAGTCTAGAAGTGGTGCATATCTGTCGAGGTGATCGTAATCCATAGGTGTGTGTTTTTAGAAAGTAGTTATATTATAACACATAGAATTAAAAGATGCAAATACTGGTAATTCTGCTAAATACTTGTACTATCTTCCATATGTTTCTAGATGAAGCCATTATCGATGTCTCTGGTGGAAATGGAGGTAACGGTTGCGTTAGCTGGCGTCGTGAGAAGTTTATACCAAGAGGGGGTCCAGACGGTGGTGACGGAGGAAGAGGAGCAAATATTTACATGATTGCAAACTGCAATACAGATACGCTCAGTGATTTTGCCTCTAGAAAAGTCTACAAAGCAGAGCCAGGACAAGCTGGAGCTGGTCAAAGAAAAAAAGGTAGAAGTGGTGAAGATTTATTCCTACAAGTTCCACCAGGCACTCTCATCTGCTATGACGATGGAAAAATTATTGGTGATCTTTGCAATCACAAAGATCAGGTTCTAATAGCGAAAGGTGGTCGTGGTGGTTTTGGTAATGCTCATTTTAAAAGTTCTACGCGTCAAACTCCAGATTTTGCTGAAAAGGGAGAGCCATCTGAGAAGAAGAAAATCCATTTAGAGCTTAAACTCGTTGCCGATGTGGGCATCATCGGTTATCCAAGTGTTGGAAAATCTACATTGATCTCTGTAATTTCAAGCGCGAAGCCTAAAATTGCTGATTATGAATTTACGACACTCGTACCAAATCTCGGCGTTGTCTCTGTTGATGATCGCTCTTATGTGGTTTGCGATGTTCCTGGACTTATAGAGGGGGCAAGTTCTGGAAAAGGTTTAGGCCATCAATTCCTTAAACATATAGAACGTTGTGGTATTCTCGTTCATATTTTAGATGTACAAAGAGCTCTTATTTCTGGATCTTTGGATATGGACCAGTTGGTATTTGATTACAAAACTATTCGATCTGAGCTAGAGAAATTCTCCCCAGCTCTTATGCAACGAGATGAACTTGTTGTTATCAACAAAATTGATCTTGCACCAGATAGAGTAGATGAGATTGTTTCGTTCTTAACTGGAAAGGGCATCGTTGTATTTGGTGCTATATCCAATGCTACTACTGAGGGTGTCGAAGAGTTCAAAACCAGACTTCTCCCTATAGTACTACGAAAGCGCACAGACCGAAAAAATGTCGTGGAGGAAGAGTCTATTGCTGTTCTTCAGCCACATCTTGAAACAAATGCTATGGGTTCCTATAGAATTGAGTCTGAAAAGGACGTTGTTAGAGTTTTTGGCAAGCGCATTGAACAGCTCACTTCCATGACGGAATTTGAAAGCGAGGGTGGAGTTCGTAGATTCAGAGACATCTGCGATCGTATTGGTTTGAAGCATGCAATTCGCCATGAAATTAAAGATTCTGATCGCAGAGTACTGATCGGCAACATAGATGTGACAGAGTATATTTTCTAATATCATCTTGATAGTACTTCACATATAGAGTGCTTTGCGGTACATTTTCCGCTGTGAGGACCGTGGCCCGGTAGCTCAGTTGGTAGAGCACCCGCCTGAAGAGCGGGGTGTCATCAGTTCAAATCTGATCTGGGCCACCATAAATTATGGCTTGTGTAAGCCATTTATTTATATATAAAATAGATATATGAATATTAAACTGCAAAACGACTGCTGGTACAACATCTGCATGAGCAAACCAAATAAGCTCAGGGTCAGTATGTTCCATATATAAGTATGGTGTACTGTCTATATCCCCTCTATGTATTCTGTGCTGAGTTTTTGAAAGAAACTCTGCCTCCAGCCAATCAAGACATTCTTTTTTGATTTCATTTACTCCTGCTACAGACTTAAATGAAATATATTTTGCCAAAAGTTTTATCATTTCTGAGTTCATAGTCAAAACATATACTGCCTCTTAGTTTTATAGTAAGTAAATGTTAATGATACTTGCTAAATACATATAAATATAGTATAATACTACAAGTTACGTATCCGCTATGGATAAACACATAATGCAAAACAAATACCACCACATTGCCGCTCCAGTTCTTTCACTCTTTGCAGTCTTTACTCTTTTAGCTGTTTCTTCCAGATCTTCTATTGAAAGATCATCACCAACTTATGTTTATGCTTGGCAAGCAAGTGTTGGCTCTTCTATTGCGATGATTCAAAAACCACAGCTTCATGCAAGTGTAAAGACAACAATGAATCAACGCATTGCAATGCGACTTCAAAGGAGACTTATCAAACATATGGCAGCAGCACCTTCTGTTCAAAGTCTTTCAAGTGCTATAGACCAGAGACAACATCTTCTTCGTAATGCTACAACAATTACAATACTAGACCCCGATGGGTCTGAGCGTGGATCATGGGATGTATCGTTAAATTCATATCCATCGTGGTTACAGTTAGACTTCTCCCTTACTTCTGCACGATTTACCATTAACCGCGAAGAGGTGTTGCGGACTATCGAAGAAGAGCTTCCTGTAGATATTCTCCCTGTTACAGATATTTCTATAGATGAAATAGTTCTTCGAACTGATGAAGATTCTGTTTCACGCATTATTAGTGATACAGCAGGTGTTGTTGGTGAGGAGATCAATTATGAAGTTGCAGCAACTACAGTAGCTACTGCTTTAGAATCAGGACTAGAAGTAGCTGAGATTCACATTGATGTAAAATCCCCGAAGATTGCCAATGCTACAGATGTCGATTTGGGATCACTTGATCTTATCGCTACAGGGCGATCGAACTTTGCTGGTTCAGCATGGGGAAGAGATAGAAATGTACGCAAAGCACTCTTAGAGCATGTTCATAATTCTCTCGTTGCTCCTGGAGATGATTTTTCTTTCAATAGTACTCTTGAAGGGCCTGTGGCATTATGGAATGGATGGGAAATGGCTAAAGTCATATATAATGGTGGTGATCTGACGCTAGCTCCTGGTGGTGGGATATGCCAAGCTTCTACTACTTTATACAGAGCAATAGTAGACGCTGGATTCCCAGTAAAAGACCGCAGAAGTCACAGCCTCTATGTTAGCTATTACAAGAAGTATGGTGTAGGAATAGATGCAGCTATATATCCAGGTTCACAAGATCTAGTCTTTACAAACGACACTGACGAACATGTTCTCATTCAAGCGTATGTAGATGGTTCTGAAGCTGTTGTAAACTTTTATGGTAAAGATGATGGAAGAACTGTTGATCTTAAAGGGCCATACTTCTACGGGTCGGCTCCAGATGATCTCCTTGTACACGGTAGAGCTATAAACCCAACGGAGATAGTTTGGCTTCAAGATGTGCACTACGCAGATGGAAGGGATGAGAGCAATACCATTGTCTCTCGCTATAAAGAACTACCAGTTTCTGTTCGTATGCAATATGCATACGATCCTAGTGTGTAAAAGCAATTAAATACTGTAGAGTAGCTGCATGTCAGCTCGTACTGTCCTTATCGTACTTGTCGCACTCGGTATTCAGGCACCTTCCTGTATTGGTGTTTCATATGCAGCAGATCTAGTAGAGAGTACTTCATCTCACTTTGATTATACTCTTGAAAACGAGCCAATGTCCCCTGGTTACCAGACGATCTATACATGTGATACTGCTCCAGACGATTTATCTGATAGTGATCTTAGTAGTACAAATACTGGCTGTCAGGATGCTAATACTTGTATTCGATCAACATCATCATCTTTTCGTGAAACCATAGTTTCAAATACAAATCATAAATCAAACGAAATCCTATTTGTAGTTTCATTACTGCCTGACACCTTTGCTCCAGATGCATTGCAACTCTTTCACACTCGCCTTGATCCTCCTCTATTAAAACATGCTCGATACTATGCACACATCCTCGTCAAACGAGAGTGATTGTCAATATGCTTTAGCATGCTATGCTTCTTCAAGAATTAGATTACTCTTATTTATTTTACCTTTAATTATCATGTCTGAATTTCAAAGTAATAACCCTTGGTTTGGAGTCTCTATGGCTCTTGTCGGTGTCATCGTTGGATATGGTGTTGCCATGTCAAACGGTATGACCGCAGCGCCTGCAGCTGCCCCTGCAGCTGCAGTCCCAAATCCTGTTGCGGCACAGCCTACTCCTCAAGCAGCTCCGAACCCTAGTGTCGATAATATTCCGGAGATTACGAAAGCGGATCACGTACGAGGCAATCTTAAAGCAGATATCACTGTTATCGAGTATTCTGACTTCGAGTGCCCATTCTGCCAGAGACATCATGCTACTATGACTCAAGTACTCGAAGAGTATAGTGATGATGTCAACTGGGTATACAGACACTATCCTCTAGGATTTCACCCAAATGCCAAGCCATCTGCAGAAGGATCTGAGTGTGCAGGTGAACTTGGTGGTAACGACAAGTTCTGGGAATTTGCAGACCTTGTATTTCAAAACGGCGCTGATGCTGCAAAGCTAGAAGGTTATGCTATACAAGTTGGTCTTGATGGCGCTAAGTTTAAGAGTTGTCTTGATAGTGGAAAGTTTGGGTCTCTTGTAGATGATCAGCTTGCTGCAGGAACAGCTGCTGGTGTTCGTGGTACTCCAGGTACCTTTGTTTACAACAATAAAACTAAGAAAGGAGAGTATGTCTCTGGAGCACAACCATTTTCAGCTTTTAAAACAGCTATTGATGGCATGCTTGGATCATAGTTCTATTGTGAATTGCTACAAAGGCGGCAGAAATGCCGCCTTTTCTGTGCCAAAATCTTTCTTATTTAGTGAAGAAATACTCTATTATTTCCCTATTTAGAGGTATACTTTTGTGTCACTAAGATCCTATGAACCACAGAGCTTCGCTCACATCACTTCTAGGCCTTTGCGTTCTCATCGCTGCTTGCGTTGGTACGACTGAAGATCCTACTGAACCAATTCTTAAAGACATTGTTTCTGTTCAAGATTCTGATGTTAGAGAGACTAATAATGTTTCGTATACAGGTATAGTTCGTCCTGCTGGTATAAGCATATATATGGAAGGGACGCATCGATTATCTTTGTCTGATGGTAGATTCCTTCTTCTTGAAAGTGACGATGTTGATTTGAATGGTTATGTAGGGGAGAAAGCAATGCTTCTTGGTGCTGTACGACCAACTGTTGAATCTGAAGGTTTGATTATGCGTGTTGAATCTATCTCTCTCATAAAGAATACTGAAATCGATGAAGATCAAGTCCTTCCTATTGATGTAAATACAAATGAACAAATTACTGTTTCTGAGAAGGCAGTAGTTGAATCTGAAGAATCTGCCCCTCCAGCAACAGAGCCAACAGAGCTTTCTGCTGTGATTATGGAAGTAGATGATGTTCCTCCAGTTGAAGAAATGATTGTAGAACGTAGTGAAGACTTAACTGCAATTATCGCTTTGATGTCTAAGCAAGATATTACTCAATCCAATTGGACACAAAGTTACTGCACTGCTCACATTGGTTTCTGTCTTCCCATTCATCGAAACTGGTGGTTTAAGTCTTTTGGAACCACATCTGAAAGCTTCTGGCATATTGAAGTAAGTAACGAGCCTATTGAGGATATTGGTGAAGGCCCCATCGTCATTACATTAGTGAATGGTACTCTTCAATCAGTGAACGCTACAGATGGAGAAGTAAAGACTTCAGCCAATACAGCAACTGGATTCCGTGATTGGACATTTGGTCGTCACTTTGTCATCACTGGAGATGCCTCTCTCTTAGACGCAGTTTCGTATATGACAAAAAACTTACGAACGACAGAGGAATAACTTAGGGTTTCCTTAGATCAGTTCAGTAGTACAATAGAGGTATGCCTCTTTTCTTTTATTCAGCACGCAACGAACGCAATACTCTTGTTCATGGCACTATAGATGCATTCAGTGCACAGGCTGCACGTGATTCTCTTCAGCAGATGAATATGGTGGCAGAAGAGCTACACGAAGCAACGCTTAAAGAGCGTAAACAAGCTTCTGATAAAGACGAAGATATTACACCAGCTAAGAAGTTTATCACTCCAAATGAAGTATACATAGATAAGACCCCATCTATAGATCATTCTTTCAACGAATCAGCTACAACGAAACGTAGAACAAGAAAGTCATACTATCCCTTTTTTGAAACATTACGTTTATATACAGGTTGGTTACTTGCGTGGTACATACTTGTTTATGCTTTTGGTTCGTATCAACATGTTAAAGATATCTCTTTTCGTATTCCATATGTAGAAGCTTTGCTCCCACCATTTTCACCAATAGTTCTTCGTTTTGCATTTACCTGCTTTGTTTTCTTAGCTTTTTCAAACATATATACTTTTTTTGGTTCTAAGTCTTTGCACAAAAAGATCCTTACTGCACTAGGCATTGGGATCTTTGCGTTATATCTTCTAAATGTGTAAGCCTAGAGACCGAGTTGTTTTCGGATTTCTGCAGCTTTCTCCTTCTCCCCTTCTTGCGCAGACTGCTGCAGGGTAACTGATTGCAAGTCAGCCCAATCTTGTGCATGTTTTTGTTCTAGTTTCATGAGCTGTAATAAGTGCTTCGGACTTAGGTCAGAGAACTTTTTGTGCTCTTCGTCGAGAATCTTCTTGAGCTCATCTATTTGGAACTGACTTAGTTTTGGTGCAGCTTGGACTATTCTCCATTTCTCATCTCGAGTAAGGGAGATACTTCCTCGAAGTAGTGTAAGAAACTCCTGCTCATCAAATGTTGTCTCTGGGTGTGCAGGAATAATGATGTTGTCGTTTGTCATTTGATTGGTGATGCTACCAAAACGGTAGTCACCGACTTCTGTCAGTACACGGATATCTTCTTCATCGAAACCCATCTCAGCAGTACCTATTGTACCAGCAGGAGGAGGTGGAGGTCCTTGGTCTTGTTGTGGAGGCGCTCCTGCGTCTTGTCCTGTGGTTGAGGTACCAGCTTGTCCTCCAGCAGATGGTGGAGGCGGAGGAGGTGTTGAGAATACATCTGTCGGGTCCAACCCTCCCTCTGGTACAGCATCTCCTGGTCGTACGACCTTCTTTGGTGGCTGGGCTGCATCTTTTACTGGAGGAGGTGGAGGTGGTGGAGGTGGAGGATTTGATTGATCAGTCATAATAAGTATTTGGAAGTTAAACGTATTCTAGCATTTGTTTAAGCCATTACAACGGATTTTAAACTATTATTCAATAAATTCGATAATATCACCAACAGTAGCTCCGATCAGTTTACGTGCATTACCCTCAACAATCCATATTTCAATCATACCGGAGCTTCCAGGCAATATGACTAAGTCTCCTTCACTTGCTTCGTTATGTGACCGTACCTTCTTAGGATTATAACGAGTTTTCCTTATAGTAAAAGGAACTGCACCGTTACCTCTTTCGTACTGATCTTCTGCACCATGTATTTTCAAATTTCCGTAGTCATCAGCATGAAGGACTGTTCCGTTTTCAATTTCTAGGTTAAGTAGCTTTTGTACATCAAACTCTTTGCCAAGATTTTCTGTACTCTCTCCACTAGCAACAAGAGCTGCTGCTGGTGCAAATAGGTCTCTACCATCAAAAGTGGTTGTGGCATTTCTTGGCTGTAATCTGATTTCCTCATCTAACACTACTGCACACTTAACGCCGAATTGCTGTATGGCTAATGAGAAGATTCCATTATTTGGCCCGACTAGTGTTGTTCCGTTTTTTAAGTCTGCTGCGATAGCCTCTCTTTCAGATCCTACAGTTGGATCTACTACTCCAGTTACAACTGGCTTAATAAACTCCCATGACCGTACTAATTGCCTACACTGATAAGCCCCATTTGGAATTGAAAACTTCGCAACATCACCGACTACAGGCTGAAGAATGTTTGCCATCCTTGAAGTAGTTTTAAGATGCATTCTATGTATAGAGGCAATTACTTCAACTTGGTGAAGGTCATCTCCAAAGTCTGTGAATAGTACAACTGGTCTACATTCTTTTGAATCCATGATATTATAGTGTAAATAATAAAATCTCCCGCCTCGGGAGTTATGATTCGTGTTTCTTATATTTTATACACGACAATACCCCCGCACTAAGTGCATCATCATTTGCATGAGGAGGGACAGTAAAAGTTTCATTGCGCTGATCTTAGTCTCAAATTCTCTGATGTCAATAGCGCACTATACAACTTTATTGAGAAACTTCTCAGCAGCTCTTCTAGCGCGTACAACGAGTTCTGGATTCAAAAGACTCGAGAGACGTATTTCGGGTATTCCGCTTTGCCTTGTTCCATAGAGCTCACCTGGCCCTCGAATCTGTAGATCTATCTCTGCGAGTTCAAATCCGTTGTCATGCTTTTCCATAGCGCGAAGCCTCTGAGACCGCGCTTGCTCTGGTGTCGTCGTAAATAAGAAACAATAGCTCTTGAAGTCCCCTCTTCCAACACGCCCTCGAAACTGATGGAGCTGTGCGAGGCCAAATCTTTCTGATCCTTCCATTATCATTATGGTAGCATTTGGTACATCTATACCTACTTCTATAACAGACGTGGAAACAAGTATGTCATATTCCCTATTCTTATAGGCTCTCATCGTATCTTCTTTATCTGATGGGGTCATTTTTCCATGCAGCAGAGCTATACGCCGACTTGGAAATGCCTCTGTGAGTCTTATGTGCTCTTCTTTTACACTTCGTATTTCTAGCATATCCTCACTCTCAGAAGCTTGAATGAGGGGGCAGATGACAAAAGCCTGTCTCCCTTGTGATATCTGATGTTCTATAAATCCTTCTACTGTCTTTCTGTCCTTTGGTGAGACAACCTTTGTATCTATTGGCTGTCGATTGCCGGGCTTTTCCAGAAGGACAGATAAGTCATGATGTCCAAAGGCAGTAAGAGCTAGTGTTCGCGGTATAGGTGTTGCTGTCATAGCAAGGAAGTGCGGGCTTCCTTTTTCTTTTAGTCTGTTGCGCTGAACGACTCCAAACCTGTGTTGCTCATCTACTATTACCAAAGAGAGGTTTTCAAATGACACAGAGTCTTCTATAAGTGCGTGCGTTCCTATGACGAGGTCTATGTCCCCTACTGCTAGTCTTTCTTTTATTTCTTGAGCTTGCTTCTTCGGTACAGAGCCTGTCAGTAGTGCGACTCGTGGTACACGAGATGTTGTTTGACCTTGACCACCAGACACAAGAAAGTTGTGAAAGTTTATGAGCATGTTTCCTATACTTTGCACATGTTGCCTTGCTAGCACTTCTGTTGGGACCATGAGTGCACATTGCCCCCCACTTGCAATCGTATTTGCCATCACTGCTGTGGCTACAAGTGTCTTCCCAGAACCTACATCGCCTTCTAGCAGACGAGACATAGATCTATTCTGCTCCATATCTTTAAGAATTTCGTAAATGGATATTTTTTGACTATCTGTTGGCGTAAATTTCAATGATGCAAAAAATGATTTGATAAGTTCTGGTTTAAGAGGGATAACCAGCCTTTCTTGTGTCTCGCCTTTCCATTCCTCCTTTTCCTGAAGTGCCTTGCACTGGACGTTGTACATGTCTTCAAATGCAAGTCGCTTCTTAGCATCATCTATACTATCCCCTTCGCTTGGAAAGTGGAGGATTCGGATAGTTTCACTTCGTGATAATACACCCTCATCATCGATCACTTCTTTTGGTAGTGTCTCTGGTAGAAGTGACACAGCATTCTTCAGGAGTGACATCTTTTCTCTAAGCCACTTACTGGTGATGATGTCATGCTGAGGGTAGATGGCTACAAGTCGCCCACTATGGACCCGTTCATTTGAAAGTGATGGTTCAAACGTAGGGCTTTGTATTTGAAGTTTCTTTCCATTCTCTACAACCTTGCCTGTGAGGACAGCTTCTTCTCCATCTGAAAGCATTCGCATAATGTGTGGCTGATTGAACCATATTGCTTCCGCAATACCACCTTCTGAGTCTATACATTGTGCTGTAACTATTTGTTTACGAGACCTCGTTCTGATCAACTTCATTCTATCAATCATACACATAACTGTTACCTTGGTATTTATGGGCGCTGTAGCAAACGTGTGCATTTCACTTAAGTCTTCATACCCTCTAGGGATGTACAAAAGAAGATCTTCAACAGTATGAAGCCCCATGTCATTGAGTTGCTCAATGTAGTCCTTCTTTGTCTTTAGTACCTTTTCTAGTGAGGTGGATAACTGCACACCTTGAGTATACCTAAAAAATCTAATGACTGTAGAGTTGCAGTTCATTTACATACAAGTAGACTACTGTTTGTCGGGGTGTAGCTCCAACCTACGCTCTCTCTGGAGAGCTATGGTCGGCAAGCAGTTTCCAACTTTCGCTACATTTCTATTATCACTTTTTAGAGTTTTTCATTATAATCATTTCGTCGGGGTGTAGCTCCAACCTACGCTCTCTCTGGAGAGCTATGGTCGGCAAGCAGTTTCCAACTTTCGC
>JAQBVR010000046.1 GCA_027623015.1 bacterium
TACCATTTTTTTCGTTTTTAAGCAATTTTATTATCAAGAGTTCAGTGCCGTCCCATTAAAAAATACACATCTGAGGTCCCGCTCTAGCCTTGTGGAGTAGTTTTAGGCCTTTTTCTGAGTATCCAAGCACTTCAAATAGCTGGAATTTGTGCATACAGGAAGCAGAAATCTTCCGTGCCAATGTCGTCAAAGAGCCTCGAAAGTTGATGCAATGACTTAGCCATTTAAGCAAAAGATAGTAGATCATAGCCACCCAAATCTGGATCATCACCGCATTCTTCGATGTGCCGATGAATGTTTTAATCTTGAGATTTTGTTTAATCCAACGGAAGAAGGTTTCGATATCCCAACGTCGCTTGTAGATTTCTGCGATATTGGCAGCAGAGAGACGAAACTCATCGGTGAGGTACTCGTAGACATTGCCATCTTCATCGGCAAAAGTGACTTGTCTCAGGTCATCAGGATAGTGCTCTTGTGCTTCAGGAAGAGCAAACGCAATGCGTTCGTCTTTGAGGACACCCTTCCCCTTTGCAAGGCGATGCACTTGTAATACAAATGTCTGTGCATTCTGTTTCCGACGGATGACGAAGTGATGTCCTGCGTTTACGATCTTCCATAGAAGAGCGTAATCCACATATCCACGATCGAAAACGAAGATTGTTCCCTTGGGATATTGCGAGAAATCCATGTCCTGTACCACTGTCACTTCGTGCGTTTTTCCATCTGTAAGATCAATGAGTTCCGGTATTTGGTTTCGTATATCCAGATCAACATGAAGTCGAAATGCGCCCTTCTGTGTGCGGTACTTCGCCCAGTCCATCAAAGACAAACACACAGAGATGGAGGTGGCATCGATGGCATGCAGAGGATTCTTAAATGAGAAATTCTCCCCATCGCTGAGTTTCTGACATTGCTCAAACAGAACGTAGAACAGCGATTCGAAGATTGCAGATGGCCTCTTCGCATTGGCTCGAGCAAGCGTAGAACGAGCAATGCTTTTAAGTCCCAATTCCGTCCATCTGCTGTCCAAGATACGCAGATCCGACTCAATTTCTCGCAAGCATTCCTTCCCTGTCATCTGTGCATAGAGCAGTACAGTGAGCTGATTGAAGGTCGTAAACTTCTTCACGTATTTATCAGCTTCATGCTGTCTCACAAAGGTCTGAAACTGTTGTTCAGGAAGAAGATTAAGGAGTTGGTGGAGGACTGTGGTAGTATTTGTCATACAGAAAAGCGGGAAATGAAGTCGTTTCAACTACATTTTACCGCTTTTTTGATGTGTATTTTTTAATGGGACGCTACTGATATTTCATGCTTTAAATTGACAGATAGACCATTTTAATGCAAAGTGTCACACTTTGTTAACCACTTTCTCCTCAACGCTGCTGAGCTCTATGCTTGCAGCTCTGGCTACTACAGTGCCTATGGCACCTATAGCTGTATCTATAGATAGCTGGGAGTCTGAGGTGGGTGACCAAGTCTTCATCAATACAAAGGTAAACGAGGGCTTTTTGGTCCATCCAGATGGTGAATATGTTCGATTTCCTTTAGCTACTGGCCAAAGAAGGTGGGTCTCGTATATAGGAAGGTATTATAACGCAGCGACACCAAACTGGGACTGGGAGATAAAATCTACGCATATAAAAGGAGACCGCGTGACCTATGGTCCTACAGGAAGATTTCTTCGCATGTATAAAGATGGTGATGACAGGACTGCGTACGGCATCCACGGACATAGAGATGCAGCAAATGTGCTTGCTGGTGATAAGCGCTTTTACAGTATGGGCTGTGTCATCGTTAATGAAGATATTCTCGATATCATAGAATATACATACCAGCTCAATGAGGGATCGCTTAAGGTTCGAACTAGATTTGGAGACCCTTTTCAAAGTCTCCTTTAGCAGATAGGGATGATTAGAGGCTAGGGTAGACCAACCAGCTCTACCAAGATACCATCAGCAATAACAAAGCCATTTGCATCGTCCGATAGTTCTACGCGCAATGTACCAGATGTAACTACGACAGTAGCAAGCTCTTGCCTGCTGCTATGTAGTCGAAGTCATTGAGGTAGCCTCCATACCAGTTGTTCCATGCGCCAACACTTGTATAGCCAGGATTATCGTTGTCGATGATATAGTAGTCAGATTCTTCGTTTACAGTTTAAAGATAGTTGGCTCTGTACCATACTACAGTGGTATCTGTATGGCGAGTTGTAATAGAAGAAGATTGCCTATCTGGATAGCCAAAATCTAGATTTTAAAAACACAGAGGATAATTCATTGAGTAGGGTTTCGTAGCCCTGTTTTTCCATATAGAATGCTGCGTACGGAGAGTTGACAGAGTGGTCGCCCTCCTTCGCTCCTTATCTACAATATCGTTGGAGCTACGGAAGAGTAAATTACTCTTCTGTTATACTACTATCTTTATGGAGAGTTGCCAGAGTGGTCGAATGGGACACACTGCTAATGTGTTGACCGAGCAATCGGTCCGAGGGTTCGAATCCCTCACTCTCCGCCAAGCATTACACTAATGGCACCCTGAAAAGTCTCACTATGGAGAGCAGACTTCGGATTTTTTGTTCATAAACGTCCGCTGTTGCTCTTTATGCGTCGGAAGGGTACTAATCCTGCTCACTTAGCTTTGCAGAGCACCAAGGGCGGTTGGAAGGGGTTTGTACCTGTTCTCATAAGTGAGTAAATGTCGTGCCACTTACTTCTTGACCATATTTTTATTCTGCAATGTACGTAAGGAATTTTTGATATTCTTTTTTGTAGAAGCATTAAGAC
>JAQBVR010000024.1 GCA_027623015.1 bacterium
CCCTGCTGAGGACTACCATCAAGACTACTACAAAGAAAACCCTATTCGATACCGCTATTACCGCAGTGGATCAGGGAGGGATGATTTTCTGAAAGAGACGTGGGGGGAGGGTCGTTCGTAGTTATGTATCGCTTTCATCGCTGTTACCTTCATTGATTACTGATTCTGCTATTCTTGCATCTTGTATCTTTTGATTTTTAAAATAGTTCTGTAGCTTTTTCTTTCCAACGTTGCTACTCTTTGACGCGCATGAAACAAACTCTCGCTTCACATATCGGCTGTGGATTGGCACATGTACAACACACGATAGACAAATCTATCGAGTGGGGCTTTCATAGTCTTCGTAAAGCAGGAGAAAGCAAGCTTAAGAAACAGAAGAATGAAAACAAATATCTATTTGGTCTGAAAAAAGGCGGTAAGCACACCCTTGCGTTTCTCGGCACACTCGGTGATGCATTTTACGAGAAGTACGACGACCTTAAGACGAGGGAGAATCAGGAGGGTTTGCTGAAGTAGCAGCTGCCATTGCTGCAGCTATAGGATCTAGTGGCTTAGTAATCTTTCTATCCCTGAGCCTTCCCATAAATCCAGATATAAATACTATCACTCTTCCTTTGCTTTGTTCGGGATGATATACAGTGTCACAAAAGACTGAGCGCATCATAAGTAATCCACGACCTGATGGCTTTTCACGATTTTCTTCTTCGGTGCAATCTGGAACCTTATTTACCTCAAAACCATTTCCCTCGTTTTCTACTTCTGCGCGCAATAATATATTAACGACGCATGTCCTTATATCTGTTGTTCCTCTTGATACAACTTGCTGTGCAACCTCGCTAACAGATATGCGGATAGTCACTTTTCTCTCTTTGTTCTCAAGAGGAGCATCTGCTCCTTTATCCTCCATGTTTCCATGTACCACTGCATTGTAAAATGCTTCTTCCATTGCAATTTGAATCATTTCTATCGGTCTTCCTTCATCATCTTCAGATAATTCAATCTGATCGAATAGCCCTCTTATAGCACCTTGAGGTATAGAGAGTAACAACGAGTCAGAATCTGTCGTTAGCTCGATTCTTTTAGTTGCTAATGGCTCAACATCCAGAAGATGGACATTATCTGTTACAGGTGGAGCTGCTAGATCACTCATACGATAACTAATGGGAACTACCTAGCTCCCAACGCTACTCTTAGTCTCATAAAGAATGCAAGTATTTATTTCTACCATTGGCAAGTACTAGCCAATATTGCTACACTTGGGCGCATATGCCACCAATCTCCACCAATGACATACGGCAGGCCTACTTGGACTTCTTCCAGTCCCATGGCCATAAAGTGATCCCTGGGTCATCTCTGATACCCGAAAACGACCCTACCGTGCTATTTACGACTGCGGGGATGCACCCCTTAGTGCCCTATCTCCTTGGAGAGACCCACCCGAGTGGCAAGCGACTGGTAGATGTACAACGCTGTTTACGTACACAGGACATAGACGAAGTGGGAGATAGCTCTCATCTCACCTGTTTCGAGATGATGGGAAACTGGAGCTTGGGAGATTACTTTAAAGACGAAGCTATAAAACTGAGCTACCAATTTCTTACAGAGATCCTCGAGATCCCCCACGAGAAGCTTGCAGTTACGTGTTTCGAGGGTGATGACGATGCACCTCGCGACGACGAAGCTGCAGAGTTCTGGCGCGGTGTAGGAATAGCTGAAGAGCGGATCGCTTTCTTACCGAAGAGTGAAAACTGGTGGGGGCCCGCAGGACAGACTGGTCCATGTGGACCCGATAGTGAGATGTTCTACTGGATCGGTAAAGGCGAACCACAAGGAAATCCAGCCTCACTCCCAAACGACTGGATGGAGATCTGGAACGACGTCTTCATGCAATACAATAAGAAAGAAGACGGTACGTTCGAACCTCTTACGCAGATGAATGTCGACACAGGTATGGGACTTGAGCGCACAGCGATGGTGATGCAGGACGTGAATAATGTGTATGAGGTCGACGTCGTGAAACCTATCTACGATACTGTTCTCAAACTTGCGCGTGATGAACTCGATATGGAAACTCCTGACTCCGATGCTATCCGTCATGCACGCATCATTACAGACCACTTGAAGTCTGCAGTGTTCATCATTAGCGATGGCATCACTCCAAGCAATGTTGACCAAGGGTATGTGCTGAGAAAGTTGATCCGAAGAGCTATCCGTAGTGCACGCACACTTGGTATAGAGAACGAGCATTTCACACCTATCGTTGCAGATACTATTATCGAGCAATACGGCAGTGTGTATGGCTCTCTCAAGGAGCAAAGCAAATCTATTCGCGACATACTAAGCCAAGAGGAAGATCAGTTTGCCAAGACTCTGCGTGAAGGCACAAAGCACTTAGACAAAGTCCTCAAAGGCATCCCCCAAGGTGGAACGATAGATGGAGAGACTGCCTTTCACCTCTACGACACCTACGGGTTCCCTCTGGAACTCACGCAAGAGATCGCACATGAATGGGGTAGCAAGGTCGATAAAGATGGCTTTGATACTGCATTTGCTAAGCATCAAGACACCTCTAGAGCTGGAGCAGAGCAGAAGTTCGCTGGAGGACTCGCAGACCACAGTGCAGAGACGACCAAGCTCCATACTGCTACGCACTTGCTAAATGCTGCACTGCGTAAAGTCTTGGGTGATCATATCTACCAACGTGGAAGCAACATCACAACAGAGCGTCTACGGTTTGACTTCTCACATGATGAGAAAATGACAGCCGAGCAGAAGACTGAAGTTGAGTTGATCGTGAATAATGCAATAGATGCAGACCTACCTGTTTCGTTTGAAGTTATGACACCAGATGCTGCCAAGGAGCAGGGTGCCATCGGAGTGTTCAATGAAAAGTACGGTGACGAGGTAAAGGTCTACACGATAGGGAATGAAAAGATCATGGTGAGCAAAGAAATCTGTGGTGGCCCTCATGTCGCACGAACGGGGGTGATTGGATCATTCACACTCAAGAAAGAAGAGAGTAGCTCGTCTGGCGTGCGCAGGATAAAAGCGGTTATAACTGGCGGTCCAGAGGAGATAGAGGTGGCTGGAGAGTTGAGTAAATAGTTTGTTCTTGTTCATATTATTTATACAGATGTTGTTTATGCAATTTGTTGATGAAAAAGAAAGGGGACCAAAGGAGCCAAGGGGACCAAAGGTACTTCAATAAATTACAGCGGTACCTTTGGCGCCTTTGGTCCCCCGCCTCCTCTGCTACACTACCTCCAATGCTCAAAATAATCCTTAGTATACTCGTTCTCAGCCTCCCCTCTTCTGCATTTGCTGCAGAAACAACGGTGTGGGACTTCGCAAATGGGCAAGTCTCTGGACAATGGATGATGGGAGAAGGAATAAAGGCAAAGCCAAATGCAGTGGGCATGCAGATACATGCTACTAAGCAAGAATCCTTCACAAGGGTTTTAGAAAATGAGAAGCCATTTGATGTTATTTCGATAACGTACCAGACATCAATCGGCATGGATGCATCACTCATCTGGAAGTCCCCTCTTCTACCCAATGAACAGTTTGTGATGGCACCGATCTCTTTAGATGCAAGTAGCAACATCATCACGAGCAAGTTTGACCTTACGAAGTACAACGAGTGGACTGGACATACATCGGAGATAGGTATCGCTCTTCCAAAAGGGGCAGACTTCACTATCCGTATGATCGAACTGGAGCGGTGGAATGCGGTAGAAAAAGTTGGACAAGCATGGAAGACCTTTTGGCACCCAGATGCCTTTCGCCCTTCTACGATAAACTTTGTCTGGGGACCACGTCTTGCGTATAACCCTGTAGCACGCACACAGATGTACTATAAGCTGCCCCCCTCTGGGCGCTCTGCGAATATCATCTTCTATGGTGTCATGGCCCTCGGACTTGTGTGGATGACCGTTCGCATGAAACGTAATCCTAAAGCTGTCACAGGATTTTGGACACTCCTTGCAGTCCTCTGGGTCGTCTATGACGTACGCATGGGTAGTGAGATGATCAGCTATGCGATGCATGACTACGACACGTACTTGAGTGAAGAGGTCGGGCAACGCACATTTCGAGAGAGAAAGTACTTCGACGACTTTGCATCAGTACTTGCTCCTATCCTTGCAGATGAGCCACGGTACGTGTTCCTCGCAGAGCAACGATGGCCCTACTTAGGCCTGATGCGCTACTACACCTACCCGAGCATCCCTACAGACCCAACGCAAGATGTACCTGTATGGGTGGTATATCGCAGACCGAGCATCGTACAGAATGCAGATGGTGCACTGGTACTCAATGGAGAAGTAGTGTCTGCTCCGGGGGAAATACTGCATGAATTTGAACCGGGCTCCTTTCTCTTCCAAGAACTCTAATGGTATTTCTCTGGCTCCCTGTCGCTATCGCATTACCAACACTCAGTGGATGGCTTCTCCTTCGTGCCCTCGAACACAAGTCCCCTGTTCTCTTTCGATTTGAACGGATAGCTCTTGGGTTTGTACTAGGGATGACTCTTACAATGTTCGTGACGTTCCTCCTTCAAGTTCTTGGATTGATCCTGTTTACGATGAATGGATTTTTGATTGCTCAGGTCCTTCTTCTATTGATCACTGGAGGTTTGTATTGGAAATTTGCAATGAAACCTACAACCTACAACTCACAACCTACAACTCCATTCACCGCTCTTCAAAAATCACTCATCGCTCTCCTCAGCATCTGGACCATCATCAAAATAAGCGCAGGCATCATGATCCTCGTCTCGACTCCAGCCTACCAAGACGATGTGTTTAACAACTGGAATATGCGTGGGAAACTTTTCTATGAAACAAAGGAAATGACGCTAGAGATGCAGATCGGTAATGAGATCACCTCTGCAGTAGGAGTCAGCTCGTACCCTCCTGCACTACCACTCATCAAAACGTGGCTAGCAACACTGGCTGGAGACTGGCACGAAGGACTTGCAAATAGTATTCACGTTCTGTGGTTCCTCTCTGCGCTACTGCTTGTGTATGAATTACTGAAAAGACGCATTGGAAGACTCTGGGCTCTAGGAGGAGTCTACATACTCTCGAGTCTTCCACTGTTTCAGATCCATGGCGTACAGCCCTATGCAGACATGATGGTCTCTGTGCACCTCTTTGCCGCAGTGGGAATGCTGTTTCTAGGAGCTAGTGAAACTGATGCAGGCAAGCGGTCTGCCTACCTACGCATAGCAGCTCTAGCTACAGGTGTGATGATCTTTACGAAGAATGAGACACTCATCATGCATCTTCCACCACTCATAGTGGCGCTATTTGCGATGATGTGGATGCGTCGAGACTTTAAACCTGTTGCACACTACGCTCTTTCGCTACTTCTTATCGGTCTGCCGTGGATAGCGTATAAGTGGATGCATGACCTGCCTTTTGGTAATGCAAAGTCTGTCTCTGGACTAGAGCTCTCTTGGCAAAAAGACGTTGGCTATGCCATCTGGATCAATACATTCTTCGAAGGAAACTGGGCGCTGTTCTTCCCGATCTTCTTCGGACTTCTTGCAGTGTACTGGCGCAAAGCTCTCTTCACTCCACTGGGAATCCTCACAGGATTCTTCTTGATGGTCTACCTCGGACAGATGCCTCTGTACTTCTTTACTGGACTCTCTACAGAAGTAATCAACCAAACAGGATACGCACGTGGATTGGTTCAACTGATGCCTGTGGCTGCTTGTCTGGTAACATTATTGATATATGAGATAATGGGAACCAACCAAATTCAAAGAGACAAGAAACAAGATGCAAATTAGATATTAGAACTTTAGTTTTGTCCCTTGTATCTTCGGATCTTGTATCTTTCTCAATTGAAGATAGTATCTTTCCAGTGTATTGTTAGGGAAATGAATAGCTACGCTGCATACCTCGGCCACCAACCTCACATCTCTATCGCAGAACTTGCGGCAGTGGTTCCGGGTTTTACTGTGAAGAAACAGATAGAGAAGAAGATCCTCATCTTTGAGAGTAGCAAACAGCTCGACCCAGATTTGCTCATGTTTCTCGGTGGAACCATCTCTCTCTCCGAGCGACTCAGCAATGACGATCTATCTATAGAAGATGTACCACAAGCTCTGTGTACGGAAACATCGAAGGTAAAGAAAAAGATTACCTTTGGTCTGCGTACACACGGTATGTCTCCTGCTAGCGTAAAGACCCTCTATCGCAAATGTAAAGACGCTCTCAAAAAGAAGGATCGACCAAGCAGATATGTCGGTACACCAAATAAGCCTGCTGCATCTGTACTCTTGCATGACAGTGGTATGCTCGACGGAAGTCAGGGATGCGAAATCACCATCATCTTGGCAGAGAACCTCTGTTGGATAGGCAAAACTATCGCAGCACAGGACATCGATGATTATAGCTTTCGCGATATGGAAAAGCCTGTACGCGATACAAAAGCAGGATTCTTGCCTCCTAAACTAGCACAAGTCCTTCTAAACCTTGGCCAGTGGGTATGTGAAGAAGAGGAGCCACTCATCCTTGACCCATTCTGTGGTACTGGAGTCATCCCTATGGAAGCACTACTGCGACAATGGCCTGTTCTTGCTTCAGATAGTGCAGCTAAGGCAATATCTGGTACAGAGAAGAATCTTGAATGGCTACGCAAGGAGTATGAGATCTTGAAGAAAGATGCAGCAAGCACTGTCTGGAAGCACGATGCCCGCAAAGCATTTGACCTGAAAGAGTACCCCGATGTTATCGTGACAGAGACACACCTTGGCCCAACACTAAACAGTGTGCCAACTGTTGCTGAAGCCACAAAGATTCGCAATGAGAATGAGACTCTCCAAGCAGAGTTCCTCAAAAACGTAGCAGACTCACTTCCTGGTGTGGCCATCGTCTGCACATGGCCTGTCTGGAAAACAAAAACAAAGATGCTCTACCTAGAGAAGATCTGGAAGGTCTTGGAGGGACTACCTTTTGAGATCGTCTCTCCTTATGACGAAATACAAAAGCATGAAAGGCCTACGCTCCTCTATAGAAGGCCAGAGCAATTTGTCGGACGGGAGATAGTGATACTGAAACCAATGCAGTAATAGTCACTTGCTTGAAATATATGATCAATCATCTAAGGAAAACTCTTATCGTTGCGTTTTGCCTCTGGCATGTTACTGCACTCACTGCATATAGTGTTACTGATGCAATGTCGGAGCTAAATATATTTGGATTTATTCGGAATACTGTGTATCAAAAATCTCGCCCGTACATGTTTAGCATGAGTCTCTGGCAGCGTTGGCCTCTCTTCGCTCCAGATCCTCTACGTCGTGTCATCGCGTATACTTTTGAAGCATGGACAGGAGACAGCTGGGAGGTTGTGGGCTACATCGGCCCAGATGATAAAAGCGCATTTCATAGCTCAAGCATGCTCAAGTTAATGAGACGACTCGATGAGAATGAACATCAAGGTTCTCTTCGTGAGCGACTTGCATATCGCACTTGTAGTCAAAGGGGCCTTCTTGAAGGAACGAAGATTCGCGTGATTCGCTCATACCATGTTATACCCAGACATGCACGCCCACAGTCTATTTCTTGGTGGATGCAGTGGGAACCGCACTGGCAAAGTAATGAAGTCCTTTCTACTACATGCCCAGATACCCCTGTTCTATGAGCACTCTATTAAAAAACATCGATACCTTCTTCTTCCGTAAGATCTCTGCTGGAGGGTTTGGATTGATGCGCATGTTTTGGGGACTCACGATCCTCTGGTGGATGGGAACGATGTATAAACACGTACCATTCTTCTTTAGCGATGCAGGGCTCATCCCCACAGATCTAGGGTACTTGAGCTTCCGTAGTGAGTATCGCTTCACGTTACTGGAGTACATCGTGGAACCTAATCAAGTCTACATGCTCTACTTTGCAATGCTCATCGCTGCGCTTCTTACAACCATAGGAAAGTGGGCACGAGTCTCGACTACCGTAACAGTGATACTCTTTTTCTCGTTTCAAGAGAGAAATCTTTTGCCACTTTGTGGAGGAGACACCGTACTACGTTGTATTGGATTTATGCTTGTCATCTGCCCTGAACTTCGAGCATTTTCCATTGGTCGTGCAGTAGATCAGTGGAAGAACTGGCAGAAAAAGAAGAAGCTTCTCCCAGACCTGCAGATGTCGATCTGGCCGTATAGACTCCTTCTCTGGCAGGCGACGATCATCTACCTTTTCTCTGGTATAGAGAAGGGTCTCGGTACCATGTGGTGGGACGGCACTGCAGCAGCAGCTGTGTACCACCACACACACTTTACGATGTTCCCGAAATGGGTAATGGATATCCTCAGTGGTGGTACAGCCATCGTCTCGTACTTCACATTGATCTATGAACTTGCATGGATGTTTATCTTGGTGCCACACTTCATAAGCAGACGCTTGCCACAGGTCATTCACCCTGGTTCCTACAAGCGTGCCCTCCTGCTTGGTGGGCTCATCTTTCACCTTGGTATAGGACTCACCATGAATGTCGGCATCTTCGTCGTGGCGATACTGGTGATGTACCTCGGACTCATGCTTCCAGAAGACTGGAAAGCACTGAAGGCTTTCTTTAACCGTAAGAGAAAAGGTAAAACTCACCTCCTCTTCGATGGCCATTGTGGACTTTGCCAACGTAGTGTTTGCTTCCTGCATCAAATGGATAGTCTCGGACGGCTAGATTTCGTAGACTTTCATGACGAGAAACGCAGGAAGAAGATCGACCCTACATTGAAGTTTGCAGACCTCGACAAGGCAATGCACATGAAGACAGTCGATGGTAGAACAGAGAAAGGATTTGATGGTTTTCGCATGATCTCTTGGGACATCATCTGGCTTTGGCCCATAGCTCCCCTGCTCTACATCCCAGGGATTCCTGTGATCGGAAGGAGAATCTATGCAGAGATCGCAAAAAGGCGAAGGAAGTGTGATCATGAGGGGTGTGCGATGTAATGCCAATTCCAATACAATATATTTTTGAGTTTTTCTTCTAGCTGTTATACAAAACACTATTCCACCTTTTTTCCGTGAAAAAAGGTGGAGCCAAAAACACCTGCCAGCCGAGCCTCACTCGGGACATTCTTGCTAATCATTACTAAGCGCACTTCGACCAAGCTGACTGAGGTCACTTGGCACTCAGTGACTGGATGAGTGAACAGCGTCATGCCCTTGCTCAAACAAGGGCGGCTGGCAAGAGAAGAGGTAAGGAGGTTCAGAGTGGCATAATTGCCCAACATATCACTATCGAGATAAAAACATAACGTGAGGCTCAAGCCGACGAACATTCTTTTGTTTCTTTTCTGATGCATCAGAAAAGAAAGTAGTGCTCTGCAAGAATTTGAGTCTATAATTTATTGGATTGGCATTAGTACACATTACCTCTCCCACTTCCCTCCCCACTTCTTTTGCAGAGCGTCTAAGAATGCATGCCACTCTTCTCTAGACTTATATTTGGGATACGGATCTGGCTGGATGGGCGTGTCGGAGTTCCATACGATCTTAAACTGTCCGTCCGCATTGATTTGCCCAATGCGATGTGTCCTATGCACATGATGATTATCGGGATCGATCTTTACTGGACCCTCAGGTGCATCGAATACGATACCTCCAGCTGCTTTCGCTATCGCTTCGCTGTCCTCTACACCAGCTTTTTCTACAGCCTTTGCGAATAGATGTACGCTATTATACGCAGCTTCTACAGGATCAGATGTAACACTATGCTTGCCATACCGCTTCTGGAATCGCTCAACAAATGATTTGTTTTCGGGGGTATCTAGTGACTGAAAGTAGTTACACGACGTGTAATCACCAGTGACAAGCTCTGGTGCTATACGATTGATCTCTCCTTCTCCTATGCTAAACGAGATCGTTGGGATCTTGCTGGAGACCACACCTGCCTTACGTAACTGCGTAAAGAAAGCGATGTTACTATCACCATTGATCGTATTGAAGATGACGTCTGGTTTCTCTTTTACAATAGCACGCACTGCTTTGGCAAAATCATCACCACCAAGTGCGATGTACTCTTCTCCTACTACGGTGCCCTCTCGCTCTGCGACACGCTCTTTCATGATAGCATTTGCCGTACGCGGATACACGTAATCTGAACCTACGAGAAACACACGTTTGCCGATGTGTTTCATAGCCCAATCTACAGCAGGGACAATATGCAGATTTGGCGCTGCACCTGTGTATATGATATTTGGCGACTGCTCGAGACCTTCGTACTCCACGGGATACCAAAGCAAGTTCTTATGCTCTTCGAACACCGGCCTCATCATCTTGCGACCTGCCGATGTCCATCCTCCAAATACGGATACTACACCATCTTCAACCACGAGCTGCTCTGCCTTACGTGCAAAGATTTCTGGGTCAGATTCGCTGTCTTTGACTATTGGTTCAAGTTGTTTACCAAGTACGCCACCTGCTTTGTTTATCTCTTCTATTGCGAGGAGTTCAGCATCTACAAGACTCCTCTCAGAGATAGCCATAGTACCTGTAAGAGAATGGAGTATACCCACCTTGATCTTGCCTTGGTCCAATGACCTCCAGAGGAGATCAAAGAGTTTGGATTGCATACTTATAAGCTCACTACTCTGGATGATGGCTGCAAAGCTTTCTTCCTTTGAGGAAATAAGAGCCAACTTGTCATCGAACAAGAACATCGTCATGGGAAATGCTAGATCTTCTGGTGCAAATCGGATCTCACGCTTTTCTTTTACCGATGTCGTTATGTGTTCCATCCGTTCATCGATAGAAAACGCCTTCTTGTCTTGCTCTTTCGTACGAATCGCATGCAATGCATAGCCTAGCTTTGTACTTTTCATTGTATAATCATCGAAATACTCTGCACCAACAAACTGGAGGATGTCGCTAATAGATTGAAATGCTTTAATAGTTTTGCACTCTGCCTGCAGCGTTCTTTCCAGAACTGCACGTGCACCCTCTGGACCGTCGAAGAACTCGATCTTGGGTTTTGATGTCATAGGATTGGTAATAGCTGTGAGCTGGCCCATCATCGTCGCTACTTTTTCCTTCCCTGCTTCCGCATGCTTTTTTTGGCGATCCAAATAATCAATCAAACTATTGGGGTCTAACGGAGCAAAGCACTGTACCTTCCTTTTCATAGATTTGGCAGCTAAGCCTTTTTCGAGAAGCTGGTGCAAGATGACATAAGCCGTTCCACGGTTAAAACCAGACTTCTTTGCCAGTAGACTCGTCGACTGACTTCCATGCCGCAACAGCGTGATGTACATCTGCGCTTCCTTGTCTGTGAGGCCAATATCTGTAAGCAACTGTTCAATAGTCATAATCCTTCTTGGTTAATCTGAAGCACCTCGGCGTAGTCCGCCTGAGGCGGACGAAGACGGGTGCTGCAAATATATTTTAGCACTATATCTGCTCTAGGTATAGACAAAATGATATAATAAGGGATAATTGACATATATCAATTTTATTTGCTAATTATTTTCTCTAATTCTATGGTCTATCATATAGAACAAGCCAGCGGCATACATACACCAGAGCTCAGTCTGCCCTCAGGCAGAATACTAGAAGTATCTAATGCACTTAGAGAAAAAGGGTTTGAAGTACTGTCTGGTAATGAGTTTGCTTTGAACCAAGAAATGCTAGTTGCACAAGAAGCATTTCAAGGAAGTTTTGAAGATATGGAACAAGACCCTTTCATATCTACAGATATAGTCTGGCGCCTACGAAAGTTTGGGAGATTTGGTATTTTCCCACAGAAAAGTGGTGGCGATGTGTCTGAAAGTTTTTCAGTAAATCCCATCGCTTATGCACCGTACAAATCCAAATACCTTGAACCAGGTCTATCTCCTCTCAATGTACAACCACGAGCTTTTCCAGAGATGAATCCAGCAATGTACCAAAATGCATTTGTCCGTGGATGTATAGAGCAACTATTTAGAGCAATACCTACAGAAAAGAAGGGTACTGCTTCATGGGAAGCCAAAGTACACCAGGTAAGAGTTTTATCTTTTGCTGATAAGCTTGGAGAAGCAACTCCAGAAGGTATTCATGATGATGGGCATGACTTCTTCGCTGTCGTCATGATGAGAAGAAAAAATGTTCAAGGAGCTATGAGTCGTGTATGGTCAAAAGACCAACAAGATTCTCCTATTGCTCAGCATACTCTCCTTGAACCTCTCGATACCTTGTTCGTACATGACAGAGCTGTACTTCATGACACTACATCCTTAGAGCCAACTGGAAATATAGGCCACAGAGATGTCATGATAATAAGCATGGATGAAAACTCCGATCTTGAATCTAGTCTTATTCAATAATCACTCCTCTCCACTCCCTATGCAATCCACATGCTCCCACTGCCAGACTACGTTCGACGTCACCGACGATGACATGCAGTTCTACGATGAACTCTCCCCTGTCTTCGATGGCAAAAAATGTAGCCTACCCGCACCGACACAGTGCCCAGACTGCAGGCAACAGCGTCGTTTGGCACACAACAATGAGATGAACCTCAGCCCCGGACAGTGTGGTCTCTGTGAGAGGCGAACACTAACCTCGTACCCAGAACACACTGGCAAACCCTACTACTGCAGAGAGTGCTGGAATAGCGACAAGTGGGACCCGTGTGACTATGGAAAAGAGTTTGATTTCAATCGCCCATTCTTCGAGCAGGTGAAGGAGCTTAAGTTGTCTATCCCTTCTATGGCGCTAAATATCCAAGGAGAGATACAAAATAGTGACTACATTCACCTTGCAGGTTCCTGCAAGAACTCTTATCTACTTAGCCATGCGGACTTCTGTGATGAATGTATGTACGGGTACGGATTTAAGAAGAACATTGGCTGTGTCGATGGCTTCTATAACCTCCACTGTGAGTGGTGCTACGACTGCATATACATTCACAAGTGCTACGGACTCAAAGGATGTCAGGATTGCATAAACTGTGCTTCGAGTGCTTTCCTGAAAGACTGTATAGGGTGCCAAGATTGCTTCTGCTGTATAGGCCTACGCGATAAGAAGTTCTGCTTTGAAAATGAGCAACTCAGCAAAGAGGATTACCAGAAAAAGATGAGCGAGATCGATCTTGGATCCTATGCACAGTATCAAGAATGGAAGAATAAAAGATTAGAGATGCAGAAGACAAGCATCGTAAAAGAATTCCAAGGCCACAACCTTCAAGAGTGCTCTGGTAACTACCTCCAAAACTGTAAAGAGACAAAGAACAGCTTCGACTGCGAAGATGTGGAAAGTGGAAAGTTCTGTTACCAGATTGTCCTTGCTGCAAAGAACGTCTACGACATCTACCAGTACGGAACGAATCTACAACAATCTATGGAGTGCGCCATTTGTGGAGAAAATAGTTACCATCTTCTCTTTTGTATCGACTGTCATATGAGTTGTAGCGACCTCTACTACTGCTGGTACATGGACAGGTGTAAAGACTGTTTTGGTTGCTGCGACATGCATGACAAAAAGTTCTGTATCCTCAACAAGCAATACACAGAGGAAGAATACAACGAGCTTGTTCCAAAGATCATAGAACATATGAAGACTACCCCATACCAGTCGCCTGATGACTCCGGTACGGGGCAGACGGGTGAATACGGTGAGTTCTTCCCTATGGACATCTCTATATTCGGATACAACAAAACAACAGCTCAGCTCTACTACCCTCTTACAGAGGAAGAGACTACAGCGAAAGGACTGAAGTGGGACACTGCAAAAGATGAGGCTACCACTGCAACCAAAAGTATCTCTGCAGACCAGCTACCAGATAACATCTCTGAAACCCCCGACGACATACTCGATTGGGCTATAGAGTGTGAAGTGACAAAGAAACCCTACAAGATACAAAAGAAAGAACTAGAGTTCTACAGAGCACAGAGCCTACCAATCCCCCATAGATGCAGAGAAGAAAGGCATTACGATAGATTTATACTCAGAAACCCTCGAAAGTTATGGGAGAGGCAGTGTAGTAAGTGTAATACAGAGATTCATACTACATATGCTCCAGATAGACCAGAAACAGTGTATTGTGAGCAATGCTTTCAGGCAGAGGTATACTAACAGTTGTTTTTCTTTTCTTAAGCCCTCTTTGCTATATAATCCGCTTCAGTGTTTTGAATACCTAATCTCGGGTAGCTCCCTCCTACGCCTCTGGGCTTCGGCGGACGGGACTCAGCAATACTACAAGTGATATAATCTCAATTACCATATTCCCGGGTAGCTCCCTCCTACGCCTCTGGGCTTCGGCGGACGGGACTCAGCAATACTACAAGTGATATAATCTCAATTACCATATTCCCGGGTAGCTCAGCGGTAGAGCAATTCGCTGTTAACGAATGGGTCGTCGGTTCGAATCCGACCCCGGGAGCCAACTTGAACGCTATGCCTTTCTAGCAATGGAGCAAACTCCTCTTTTGCTTTATAGGAAGACACTTTACCATCTACTAATACCAGTTCTGAAAATACCAAGTGAGCCAGTCGCCTTTTCTCTTGGCTTGTTGCCAGTTTGTACAGTCTAGAAGCGTTTTTTGCCAGTTCAGAAACGGTCAGCACATACTGCAACATTTCCTCCTCTGTTTCGGTGTGTGCCTCAAAGAGTGCATCTACTTCTTTCTGCTCTTCAATAAGCCTATTTGATTCTGTTTTCCATTCCGGTACTAACATTGCACCTTCACGTAGAAGAGTAATTTTATTGTCTTTGAGGTAGTCCAAATCTTCATTGATACGCTTTTTGCGTTGGTAGAGGTCTTGTAGCTCTGTATCACGCTTGCTAGCCGCCTTCTTTAGCCCGCTCTTGGCTCCTTGCTCAATCTGTAGTTAACTCATCATCGGAGAAGTGTACTCGCTCTAGGAGCTTTTGAATCTCATCTACGAGTATATCCTCACTAACATTACGCACACTGTTGTACCCAATAACCAATTGTTGCAATTCATAGCCTTATCACATTCTTGACTGTATTATTCACATAATGACAACCCTATGGAACGACAAAGATTGGAAAGTAATACTTGAACCTGCCTCTCTTCCCGATGGCAGAGAAAAGAAGGTAGTGCGTGTAGAGCGTCCCGACTCTGCACACATCATTGCATTTACAGATAGTGGCAACATTCTTGTGCTACGTGAATATCGCCCCTACTACGGTACGTACATTTGGATGCTACCAAGTGGCAGAGTGGATAAAGAAAAAGACATTGAAGTAGCCGCACAACGAGAGCTACGTGAAGAAACCGGCTACAGAGCCAAGGAATTAAAGGAGTACTGCATTACGCATTACAGTGAAAGCGTGATTGCTGCGAATCACATCTTCATTGCCAGAGGGCTAGAAAAAGACCCCTTGCCACAAGATGATGATGAAGAGATGGAAGTACACGAACTTCCCATTGAAGAAGCGTTAAACAATATTCTTGAATCAGAATATGTGCATACTGCTAGTGCCTATGCCTTGCTTCGTTACATGAGAGACCATCAAATATGAATGATATTCAATTAAATAGCGACAATGCTCTAGCAGCATTAATATCTGTTATAAAACAAGGGAAAGCCAATAGGCAAGAGTATGACGTTCATGCTGATAGAGCAGTGCGTGAATATCTTATAGAACTTGGGTGTACAGCAGATGAAATCAACAAGAGGTTAGCCAATCAATTTGTTGCGCTATTTGCAGATGCCGCATGGGAATTAGTACGTCTAGGAGTGTTGCGTCTTGGAGCAAAGAATAATTTCTGGAATGCACAAATATTACATAACGGTAACACCGACAACTTTGGCTTTAGTCTCACTGAATATGGAAAAGAGTGGCTAGAAAAATATGACCAAGAAGATTTTGTCCCCATTGAACCTAACGCATTTGGGAAACTGATTGAAAAATACGGCACAAAATTTGGAACTGGCTTTCTTGAAAGAGCAGCAGAGGCTAACAAGTGCTACAGAACTGGTGCATATAATGCTTGTACCGCCATGTGTGGCGCAGCCGCTGAATCAATAATTCTCAATCTTGTCATTGCAAAAGATGGAAATGAAGAAAATGTGATAAAAGATTACAAATCTGCCGGAGGAAGAGAGAAAATGAAAAATATTCTACTTGGTGCAAAGGCAACAAGGATTAAACAACATCTAAATGGCTTATTTGATTTACTCTCATATTGGCGAGATGAATCAGCGCATGGCATAGCGATGAGGCATGATGAATATGAGGCACAGTCGTCAATACATTTGCTTATCAAGTATGCAAAATTTGCAGAATCAAATTACAAAGAACTAACAAGCTAACTTGAACTTACGAATATCAAAACTTTTTAGGGCTAGATAAATTGTCTGTAGTTCTGAAAGCACGTAGGTCGCGGAGCCATACATTGACAAAATATATATTTATTCTATTAATG